>NZ_JAVLBN010000004.1:0-110162 GCF_031581065.1 Salibacter sp. | reverse complement strand
CGTCAATATAGCCCGCTATACTTTCCTTGCTTTTAGTCGAAACTCACTATTTATATGTGGTTTGAATCCTAAACTATGAATCGAACTCAGGTTATAACTCTGCTTCAATAGCGCTGATCAATTCTTCATCCATCGGTTTTGTGCCGGGGTTGAACTTTTCTACAACTTCACCTTTTCTATTGATAAGATACTTTTGAAAATTCCACTTTATCTCACCTCCAACTTTTCCGTTAGCCTCTTTATTCGTCAAATACTCGTAAAGTGCGGCTTTATCGCTTCCTTTTACTGAAATCTTAGACATCATAGGAAAAGTGACTCCGTAGTTCTTCTCACAAAAAGTTTGAATTTGGCTATCAGTTCCGGGTTCCTGTCCCATGAAGTTATTTGCCGGAAATCCGAGAATCACAAAACCCTTTTCTTCGTATTTCTCATAAAGGCCTTGCAAACCTTCGTATTGAGGAGTGTATCCACACTTACTTGCCGTATTCACAATGAGCATCACTTTACCCTCATATTTTGACAGTGAAATTTTTTCGCCATCAATCGTTTTTACATCAAACTGGTAAACAGTTTCTAGAGCTGGCGCAAACAAACCAGCCACAAACACTAATACAAAAGCTATTGCTGTCTTCATAATTTCGTTCTTTACATTTGGAGTTAAACACAAAAATAGGCTTAAGGTTTATGGTAAGCGAACAAGAAATCAAACTACTCCATGAAAAACTCCAAAACCACGGTCAGATCCAAAACCCCATCAGCTCAACTCACAGCGTGAGTGGCGGGAGTATCAACGATGCATACAAGCTCGAATCAGATGATCAAATCTTCTTTCTAAAAGTTAATTCTGCCAGCAGCTATCCCGGCATGTTTGAAGCTGAAGCAAAAGGACTTTCATTTCTGTCAGATCACTCTGAGTTTGCTGTACCAAAACCCATCCTCAACTTCGAGGAAAACGACAGGGCCTATCTCGTACTCGAATGGCTCGATGAAGCCCCCGGATCTGACCAGGAAGAAACCGGACGATTACTTGCCAAAATGCATCAATCCTCAACCGATCAATTCGGACTGGATTTTGACAATTACATGGGCTCTCTAGAACAGTCCAACACACAATATTCTGAATGGGCTCCGTTTTTCATTGAACAACGGTTAGAGCCTCAACTCAAAATGGCCCGCGACAATGGCGATATGCAGAGCGAGCACAGCAGGCAATTTGAAAAACTGTACTACAAGCTGGAAGAACTTTTTCCTCCTGCAAAGCCTTCGCTCGTTCACGGTGATCTTTGGGGAGGAAACGCCATGAACACAAGTGAAGGCCCGTCCATTTACGACCCGGCTGTGTACTACGGCCATCCTGAGGTTGACATCGCAATGACAACATTATTCGGTGGATTTGATCGTTCGTTTTATCAGGCTTACATGAAAGAAAACCCGCTTGAAAAAGAATGGCGCGGCAGACTTCCGCTCTACAACTTATATCCGCTTTTAGTACATGTTAACCTGTTTGGGAGCGGCTATTTGATGCAGGTAGAGTCTATTCTCAAAAAATTCGTCTAAAGAAAGAATGCAAAATCGCACCTTTGCCCCATGAACTATTTATCGGTTGAGAACCTGAGCAAGCGCTATGGAGAAAAGCTGCTTTTTGAAAATATTTCCTTTGGTATTGATAAGGGACAAAAAGTGGCTCTTGTAGCCCGTAACGGAACCGGAAAATCGAGTTTGCTCAATGTGTTGGCCGGCAATGAAGCGCCCGAAACAGGATCGGTGGTTTACCGAAATGACTTGCGCATATCGTTTCTCCCACAGGACCCTCAATTTGAAAGTGGCCAAACCGTTCTCGACACCTTGTTTTCGAGCGATCACGAACTCGTTCAGGTAATCAAAGAATATCAGCGGAGCATGGAAGAGGAAGACACGGAAGCCATGCAAAGTGCTTTTGAAAAACTCGACCGACTCAACGGCTGGGATTTTGAAATCCGCGCGCGGCAAATTTTCACAAAACTCAAAACCGGCAAACTCAATCAAAAAGTAGATACGCTCTCAGGCGGTCAGTTGAAGCGTTTGGCTCTGGCTCACGTACTCATTGACGAGCCTGATTTACTGATCCTCGATGAGCCTACCAACCACCTGGACATGACCATGATCGAATGGCTCGAGGAATTTTTAGGCCAGTCGCACATGACACTTTTCATGGTTACGCACGACCGTTATTTCCTGGACCGAATTTGCAACGAGATCATCGAAATTGACCAGGGAACGCTCTTCAAATACAAGGGTAACTATTCTTACTTTTTGCAAAAGAGAAATGAACGTTACCAGGTTCAGACCAGTGAAGTGGAAAAAAGTCAGAACCTGTTGCGCAAGGAGCTCGACTGGATGCGCAGGCAGCCAAAAGCTCGCGGCACAAAATCGAAATCCCGCATCGATTCGTTTTACGATCTCAAGGATAAAGCATCTCAAAAAGCATCAGAGGATAAGATCAAGCTCACCACGAATATGGAGCGACTGGGAAGTAAGATCCTGGAGCTTCACAACATCAAAAAGCAGTACGATGACAATGTGTTGATCGAGGGACTCAATCACAAATTTGCAAGGCGCGAACGCGTTGGGGTTGTTGGACCAAACGGTGCCGGAAAATCTACACTGCTCAATATGATTATGGGTCTTGAAGAACCCAGTGGAGGGAAGTTAGTGGTTGGCGAAACAGTGAAATTTGGTTACTACCATCAAAGCGGAATAAAATTCAAGCCCGGTCAGCGCGTGATTGAGGCTGTCACTGAAATTGCCGAATTCATACCAACCCCAAAAGGAAGCGATATCAGCGCAGCGCAATTGCTCGAGCGATTCCTCTTTCCGCGCAGCATGCACTACAACCACATTGAGAAGCTGAGTGGCGGTGAAAAACGCAGACTCTACCTCCTTCAGGTGCTCATGAAAAATCCGAATTTCCTCATCCTCGATGAACCAACAAACGACCTCGACATCCTCACACTCAACGTGCTGGAAGATTACCTTGTCGATTTCCAGGGTTGCTTGCTCATCGTAACGCACGACCGCTATTTCATGGATAAATTAGTGGATCACCTGTTCATTTTTGAAGGTAATGGTCAGATCCGTGACTACCCCGGCAACTACTCGCAATACCGGAAACAGAGTGCTCGCGAGGAGGCACAGAAAAAGAAAGAAGAAAGCAAGCAGGCCAGTTCTTCCGGCTCTGACCGAAAAGAAAAACGCGACAAGCCACCTCAGGAAAAGAAAAAGCTTAGCTACAAGGAAAAGCGCGAATTTGAACAGCTGACTGAGGAAATTGAAAAGTTAGAAACCGAAAAATCAAAGCTCACCGAGGCGATGAACAGCGGCTCACTGGAACACGATGAGTTGCACAAAAAAGGTGAGCGCCTCGAGGAAATAATGAGTGACCTCGAAGAAAAAGAAATGCGCTGGCTCGAACTTTCAGAATACGCTTAGCAAGATCCGCCAAAAATGTTTTGCTTGTAATTGTAGAGCTCAAAAGCCTCTTTTAACAACTCCTCACGGTGATTTGGGTGAGCGATATCGATCATCGCGTTGATGCGCTGGTGAATGTTTTTCCCGTAGAGATTTGCGACTCCGTATTCCGTTACGATGTAATGCGCGTGAGCCCTTGTCGTCACAACTCCGGCCGCTTTCTTAGGGAATGGTGAAATCCGGCTCACTCCTTTGTTCGTTTGACTGGGCAAAGCAATAATAGGCTTGCCCCCTTCAGATAAACTCGCTCCACGCATAAAGTCCATTTGCCCACCAACTCCACTATAAACCCTATTCCCTATAGAGTCGGCACAGACTTGTCCTGTAAAATCCACTTCAATAGCACTGTTGATCGCAACTGTGTTTTTATTGCGTTTAATTTTCCCCACGTTATTGACGTACTGGATGTTGAGCATATTCACCTCTGGGTTATCATCCATGAAGTCATAGAGCCTGCGAGTACCCATTGCAAAGCCGCCCACAATTTTTCCGGTGTCGCGGTGTTTGGCTCTTCCTGTTATCACTCCTCTTTCAACGAGATCCAGGATTCCGTCAGAAAACATTTCACTGTGAATTCCCAAATCGCGGTGATTTTCCATCGCTTTCAGAGCCGCATTTGGAATAGCTCCTATTCCCATTTGCAGGCAGGACTCATCCTCAACCAAACTGGCAACGTGTTGACCAATTCGCATTTCAACATCGTTGGGTTCATGAGCCGGCATTTCGTGAATAGGATAATCCACCTCCACAAAACTATCGAGTTCGCTGATGTGTACGAGTCCGTCACCATGCGTACGCGGCATTTGCTGATTTATCTGCGCAATCACATGCTTTGCCGAGTCAACAGCTGCTTTTGAAGCATCAACTGAAACGCCCATTGAGCAGTAACCGTGCTTGTCGGGAGGGGACACCTGTATCAATGCAACATCCAGCGGTAAAATACCACGCTTGAACATGAGTGGCACCTCACTCAAAAATACAGGTACATACGATCCGTTTCCCTCAGTCAATGTATTTCGTGAATTACTCCCCACGAAAAGGTTATTGGTTTTAAAGCTATCTCTAAGCTCTGGTGCTGTGTGTGGTGCCTTTCCTTCAATATGAAGATGGACCATTTCAACATCTCGTAATTCAGGAGCCCGATCAACAAGCGCACCCAGCAAAACATCAGGAGCTGCTGCTACGCTGTGAACGAATACACGATCGTGACTTTTAAGAACCTGAACAGCTTTTTGGGGTGATACCGCTTCGTACATTTCTTTTGAGTTTTGGCAAAAGTAGATTGCTTCTAAAGGTAAAAAAATGATGGAGGTCAGCTATTGTCAATAACAGAGAAAGTAAACTCAATTTTCTTTCCTTTGTTATCTAATTGAAATTAAAAACAACGATTATGCTCTGCATAAAACATTATAGCACTGATCCATACTTCAATATCGCTACAGACGAGTACATTTTCAAACACATCAAGGAAGACTGCTTCATGTTGTGGCGAAATGATAACGCCATCATCATTGGCAAGCACCAAAATGCAAACGCTGAAATCAATGCAGATTACGTCAAAGAAAAAGGCATAAAAGTAGTGCGCAGGCTTTCAGGTGGTGGAGCTGTTTACCACGACCTGGGAAACCTCAACTTCTCTTTCACCCGAACGAGTGAGGACGGCCACGATATGGTTGATTTTAGACGTTACACAAAACCAATTCTAGAAGTCCTTCAGAACCTGGGTGTAAAAAACGCGAAGTTTGAGGGACGCAATGACCTCACGATCGATGGAAGAAAGTTTTCGGGAAATGCAGAACACGTCTTCAAAAACAAAGTACTTCATCACGGGACTCTTTTATTTTCATCTGAGATGCGCGATGTGAGTGGGGCTCTGAAAGTGAACCCGCTCAAATACAAAGACAGAGCAGTGAAGTCAGTCCCAAAACGCGTGACCAATATCAATGATCACCTCGATGAAAAAATCAGTCTGGATGAGTTCACAGACAAAATCATGGAGCACATTCTCGAGAGTTACGACAATGCCCGCATGTATGAATTCACTGATGAAGATTTAGCTGCTATTGAAAAGATCAAAGAGGAAAAGTACAGCCAATGGGAATGGAACTTTGGCTACTCGCCAGATTACAACTTTAAGCAGGGAGTAAAAAGTGATGGCGGACTCATCGAAATGAACATGAACGTTTCAAAAGGAACGATCAAAGACGTAAAAATACAGGGCGATTTCTTTCACCTCCGCGACATCGACCCAATTGAGAGAGCTCTTGAAGGTATTCGTCACGATGAAAAAGCAATTAGGGATGTTTTGAGCCAATTCAATTTTGAGGAATATTTTAAAGGTGTGAGCGAAGACGATCTCGTAGCAGCAATGTTCTGATGGAAAAAACCGATCAACAAATTGAGGCGTTTTTCGATTTTGAAGGCGACTCTCCTTTGAGCGCCTCCTTAAACGAACTTAGTGCTCTTCCTTCAGAAGCTCACATGAGCAAAGCTTTTTGCGTGTTCAGTGCTTTTGATTTATTGGCTCAATTTTATCGCGGTGAGCTCAAAAAAGGGCAATCTGCAAAACGACTCAAAAAGTACTGGGGAAAATACACCTCCCTGAATAACGCCCAACTCGAATTGTTGTATCAGTTCAGGAATGCAGTAATTCATTCGTTTGGTCAGCACGCTTTTGATAAGCGTACTAAACGCGAGTTCCGCTTTTTGATTGATAATGGTCAGAGCCCAACTATCACAGCCAAAACCAAAACTGTTGTTTGCGTCAACGTGGAGAAACTCGAAAATCAGCTGGTAAAATCTATTTCAGCTTATCGCGAGGATCTGACCGATAAAAAACACTTGCGCGAAAATTTCAACACCGTTTACAGGCGGATTGGCGTTTTATTCGACTCTGGTCCAAACGGTAGTTCTGCCGAGCAGTGAAATCCCTAAGTAACCGCGAACCTTGAGCTTATCATCACCTTCTAAACTCATTTCGCAAGAGTATGTATCGCCAGACTCAGGATCGTAGATTTCTCCGTCTTCCCACATTTCGTCATCGGCATCATACTCGAATTTACGGAGCAGTTCCAATCCTTTTAGCGGCCTGCTGCGCATATCTTCTTCAGGGTTATTCTTGTCAACTTTTGGCTTACCTTCTTCATTGAGCGGTTCCTTCAACCACACAATTTCACCATAATACTCCCCGTCTTTTTTGTAGATTTCAACATGTGATTTGCCATTTTTTGTTTCCCACTTGCCAAGAACGGCATCGGCACTTTGGGCAATTATTGACGTTGAAAATAAAACAGCTACAACTACTAATAACGTTCTCATGAATTGCGAAATTTCGTTCTTAATTGAATTGTTAAATTTAAAACACATTTACAAAATGGTGCAATCTTTTTGGTAAATTGCAATGCTCACGACATTATTTCTAAAGCACGAGAGGTAATTTCGTTTCACGCAAAATCCAAAATGGATTACTCAGCGTAAGTATGCTGAACTATTTTTTAGAAACTTTTAAATCAAATCGTTATGAAAAAACAACAAGTGCTTAAGTCTGCAGCATTAGCAGTAGGAACTGTAGCTGTGGGATCATTCAATGCCAACGCAGCAAATTTATTTGAAACATCAGACCTGGGCTCTGGTGCAGAATTGAGAAATGAGCTTTTAGCCAAAAATCACTCTTCAGTGAACACGCTCCTCAACAACAGTGAAGTTGAGCTCAAGTGTGGCGAAGGTAAATGCGGTGGTGAAAGCAAAAAAGCTGATGCTAAAGACAGCAAATCGTCAGAACACAAGTGTGGCGAAAAAAGCAAAAAAGCCAGCGCAAAAGAAGGAAAATCGTCAGAGCACAAATGCGGAGAAGGCAAATGTGGTGGCGATAAAAAAGACGCCAAAAAATCAGATGAGAGTAAATCATCAGAACACAAATGTGGCGAAGGAAAGTGCGGTGGTCATTAAGATAACCTTTTCATAGTTGAATTAGGGCTGCCACATTAACAAAGGTGGCCCTTTTTATTCTGTTTATGACAAACGATGATGACATATTAGTAGGACTGGGATTCAGGCGGTCAATTGCTGATGAAACTATTCAGATGGCCGGCATCTCCCCTAATTTCGTGGAAATAGCTCCTGAAAACTGGATGGGAATGGGCGGTTACTGGCGCAGCAAGCTCCACGAAGCAGCTGAGCAATTTCCAATTACGGCCCACGGATTATCGCTTTCAATTGGCAGTCCTGACGAACTCGACATTGAATTTGTGAAGGAACTCAAAAAATTCCTAGATGAATTCAACATCGATATTTATTCAGAACATCTGAGCTACAGCAAATGCGACAATGCACACATCTACGACTTGCTGCCAATCCCTTTCCGTGAAGATGCCGTGAAACACATTACTGAACGCATCAAAACAGTTCAGGATATATTAGAGCGTCCGCTCATTTTGGAAAACGTGAGTTATTACACACCAGTAGCAGCTAAAATGCGAGAAGAGGAATTTATTTCTTCTATTGTAAAAGAAAGCGGCTGCAAATTACTGCTCGATGTCAACAACGTTTATGTCAACGCATTCAACCACGACTACAACGCAAAAGAATTTATCAAAAACCTACCACTCGACCATGTGGCTTACATGCACATGGCCGGACACGAAAAAGTTGAAAAGGATTTGATCATCGACACCCACGGCCAACCGATTATCGATCCGGTTTACGATTTGTTCGACTTCACGCTGGATCTGACCGAACCGGTTCCTGTTTTGTTAGAACGCGACTTTAACTTTCCCGATATGGAAGAGCTCCAGGGAGAACTGAGTCACCTTAAAAAGATCATGAACAAAAAATGGAATAAGGCTTATGTCGTTAACGAATGAAACGAAAGACATACAGAGCAAGCTCGCTGAGTACGCCCGAACAGGTTCCAAAAAAGAAATTGAAGGCGCCCGTGACGACAGGTTACACCACTACCGCAGGTTGGTTTACAATGTGGTAAAGGGCGTTTTAGATCAGGGATTCCCAATCGCGAAAGAAATCCTGGGCGAAGAACGATGGAGTGACCTGGTTTTTGATTTTTTCAAACGTCACAAGTGCCAGGAAAACGAGGTTTGGAAAATGCCATCAGAGCTCGTTGAGTTTGTCGATTCAACAAATTATCAAAACTCAATTGGGTTACCCTATTTACCGGAATTGCTCCTTTTTGAATGGCTTGAAATTCAGATCCACGGCATGAAAGATTTTGCATTACCCAGGACGCAAAATTTCGGATCTGACCTTGACGAAACCCTGATGCTCAACCCCTATTTGGAAATCGCTCAATTTCAATATCCGGTACACCTGAAGAGTGCGAGTGAAATGGAAGCCAATAAAGGACATTACTACCTGCTCATCTATCGTGAAACAGATAGCCATTTGGTGAAATTCATGAATCTGACAGGTTTTACAGCAGTTTTATTGGATTCTCTCGGTCAGAGCCAAAAGACTCTTCGACAAGCCCTCAATGAAATGGCTCAATCTCTGGGAATGGAAATCAATAGTGAAATAGAACAAAAAGCAATTGAATTCATCGAAAAGATGGAAGCTAAAGGTGTTGTTTTGGGTGTGAAATAGTTTTTCTGTTTTTTCACTTTACAATATCCTTTTAAAAATACTATTATTTTTGAATAAATCATATCACTTGTGCAAGCAATAGTAGAAGACCAAAAACAGGAGTTATCAAGGCTATGTCAAAAATATGACGTGGAATTGATGTATCTGTTTGGATCGGCTACATCAATTGATGATTTTAAAGAGACAAGCGACATCGATATTCTCATATCTTTTAAGCCAGATATCTCAGTCGAAAAATATACTGATAACTACTTTGACCTTCACAATGAACTTGAAAGTCTTTTTGGTAGAAAGGTTGACTTGATTACTGAAAACTCTCTATCAAACCCATACTTCATCAAAAGTATTACTGAAACAAGAAAGTTGCTCTATGCAGCATAATGTTGCTAATGTAATTATTTGGGGAATCCTATCCAGAGACGTTCCAAAATTAAAAAAGCAGGTTGAGGATTTATTGAACAACGACTAGCCTATTCATTTTACTGATAAGATGTTTCTATCTATATACCTTTGCCTGCATGAATTCCTCACAACTCAAGTCTTTTAGCGGACTCTACACCGATTTTTATCAACTCACCATGGCGCAGGTGTATTTCAAAAAACAGAAACATCTCGCCACAGCAACCTTCGACTATTTCTTCAGGAAAAACCCATTTGAATCGGGGTTTACAGTTTTTTGCGGACTTGAAGACCTGATCGATGAGCTTGAAAATTTTCAGTTCGATGAATCAGCAATTGAGTTTTTACAACACCATGGCTTTGAAGAGGACTTTCTGAGCTTTTTGCGAAAATTCGAATTTACAGGCTCCATTTACAGTATGCAGGAAGGAGAAATCGTCTTCCAAAATGAGCCCGTTTTGCGGGTTGAAGCAAACCTGATAGAAGCCCAACTCATCGAAACGCTACTTCTCAACATCCTCAACTACGAATCACTTATCGCTACAAAAACAGCCAGAGTTGTTTTAGCGGCAAAAGGCAGAGCTGTTAGTGATTTTGGAATGCGAAGAGCTCAGGGGCTGGGAAGCATTCACGGGAGCAGAGCCATAATAATTGGCGGAGCATCCTCAACCAGTAATGTTTACAGCGGAAAGCTCTTCAACCTCCCTGTTGCCGGTACAATGGCCCACTCATTTATTCAGAGTTACGAAGATGAACACGAAGCATTCAAAGCTTACAGTGATGTTTTTCCAGAAAACTCAATCATGCTTATAGACACCTATGACACGTTAAAATCTGGAATTCATAACGCGATAAAAGTTGCGCGCGAAATGCAATTGCAAGGACGTCACCTTGTCGGTATCAGGCTCGATAGCGGAGACCTTGCCTACCTCAGCAAAAAAGTGCGCAAAATGCTCGATGATGCTGACCTCAAAGATGTTAAAATCGTAGTTTCCAACCAGCTCGATGAGCACCTCATTAAAAGCCTGCTCGATCAAGGCGCACCAATCGACATGTTTGGCGTTGGCACCAATTTGATCACGGGAAAACCAAATGCAGCGCTCGATGGTGTTTACAAATTGAGTTCAGTCGATGGTCAGAACCGAATGAAACTCTCCGACAACACCGAAAAACTCACACTTCCAGGAGCAAAACACGTCATGCGACTCTACGATGAAGATGATTTATTTTACGGTGATGTCGTGCTCAAAACAGAAGAGCCCGCAGCATTTAAAGTTGTACATCCGTCAGATCCATCAAAACAATTCGATGCCGGAAACTTCAGGCAAGAACACCTTTTTCAGCTTGTGGTGAAAAACGGAAGCAGAACTACCGAAAAAAAGAGTGTTAGAGAAATCAGGCAAACAGTACAGAACAGGCTCGAACAACTTCCTGATGAACACAAACGATTTGAAAATCCGCATGTTTACAAAGTAGGTTTGAGTGAAAAACTCAAGCGTGAACGCGATGATCTCAAGTCTCGTTATGAAAGTCAGTATTAATTCAAACACGTTATTCATCAATACGTATTTTGAGACATGAAAACCGCATTGCTGATTGTAGATATTCAAAATGACTTTTGCCCGGGAGGCTCACTCGAAGTAAGAGACGGAGACAAAATCATTCCGGCCGTAAATGAGCTTGCCGGCTCTGACCGTTACGATATTGTAGTTGCAACACAAGATTGGCATCCTGCTAATCACGGGAGCTTTGCCTCGCAACACAATGCTGAGCCTTTTACAAAAGGCAAACTCGATGGGGAAACTCAAATTTTTTGGCCTGATCACTGCATTCAAAACTCTGAAGGAGCAAACTTTCACCCAGATTTAAATACTGCACCTGTAAAAGCAATTTTCAGGAAAGGCATGGATGAACTGGTCGATAGTTACAGTGGCTTTTTTGACAACAAGAGAAAACAGGATACAGGTTTACGCCACTACCTTTTTGGACTTGGAATAAAAGAGGTTCACGTTTGCGGGTTAGCGGCAGATGTTTGCGTTCAATTTACTGCATCTGACAGTTTGGATTTAGGGTTCAAAACTATCTTGATCGAAGACTGCACGAAAGCGATTGATGACGGTGATTTTGAAAAATTTATCGAACTTTTTCAATCAAAAGGTGGTATAGTGACAAACAAAAAGAATATTATTGGCGTTTGATAACCGCCCTTTAGTTATGCTTTTTTACAAGAAATTTGAAATAGATCCCAATGCAGATTGGGTAGTATTTATTCACGGTGCCGGAGGAAGCTCTGCTGTTTGGCACAAGCAAATCAAGCCTTTCAAAAGCGCTTACAATTTGTTACTGATCGATTTGCGGGGTCACGGGAAATCTGCCGAGACTGAAGACTGGGCAAAAAAAACGTATTCTTTCAAAGCCATTGCTGAGGATGTCATCAATGTTCTGGATCATCTTCAAATTCAAAAAGCTCATTTTGTAGGTGTTTCACTCGGAACCATCATCATCAGGCAAATTGCCGATATGCGTGAAAGTCTCGTGAAATCGATGATCCTTACTGGGGCTATCAGCAGACTCAATTTTAAATCGCAGTTTTTCGTGAATATGGGTAATGCTTTCAAACGCGTTGTCCCTTACATGTGGCTTTACAAACTTTTTGCCTGGGTGATTATGCCTTACAAAACACATACAGAATCACGCATTACATTTGTGAATGAAGCCAAAAAACTCTGCCAAAAAGAGTTTTTACGCTGGTTCAAATTAACGGCACAAGTCAACCCGATTTTACGATATTTGGAAGAAAAGCACATGCACATTCCTACTCTCTATATCATGGGGAGCGAAGATCACATGTTTTTAGGTCCGGTTGCAGAGTTGGTTAAACGCGGGAAAATGGAGTTTTTGCACATTATAGAAAAATGCGGCCATGTCGTAAACATTGAACGTGCTGCAGAATTTAACGAACACTCTCTCGCCTGGTTAGCACAAAAAGCTGATGGAATTAGCTATTTGAAATAAAAAAAGCTAACACCCCCTACTTTGTTACACGTTTTCACAAAAACAACCCCCACTCTGTTACAATATTTGCTAAAATTTACCCCTACTTTGTTACAAAGTTTTAAATAATTTACCCTTACTTTGTACAAAATAAACAAGTAATTGATTCAAAGAGAAGCACTTGAAAAGCTAACCGACTGGAAGAGCCAGGAAAACCGAAAGCCTCTTGTAATAAGAGGCCCCAGGCAAGTTGGTAAATCGACCCTTGTAAAGGAGTTTTCTAAAAAATTCGATCACTTTATTTCACTCAACCTGGATCTTGCTGAGCACAAGCGATATTTCACTCAAAACAGATCATTAAAGGATGTTTTGTCCTACATTCTCTTTGATTTTGAAGTTCCAAAAAAGAGTGAGGTATTAATCTTTTTAGATGAAATACAGGAAGAACCTGAAGCAATTGAACAGTTGAGATATTTTTACGAAGAATTCCCTCAATATCACGTCATTGCAGCCGGATCTTTATTGGAAACTCTAACAAATCCCGAAATTCACTTTCCGGTTGGAAGAGTCGAGTACATGGTATTGCGACCAGTATCATTTGCTGAATATTTGGAATCTGAAGCTTCAGAGATGATCAATGAAGCTTACCAATCAATTCCTGTAAAAAAAGAGGCCTATAACAAGTTATTGAACTACTTCCACGACTACACTCTTTTGGGAGGAATGCCTGAGGTTTTAAGTAATTATATTCAACATAAAGACATTGTAAGGTGTAATAAGATATTTGACAATTTACTTACTTCATACCTTGACGATGTTGAAAAATACGCAGGCTCAAAAACAGAGCAACAAGTAATTAGGCATTGCATCAGATCTGTTTTTTATGAAGCAAACAACCGAATTACTTTTCAGGGATTTGGAAAATCCAACTGTAAATCACGTGAAGTAGGCGAAGCTTTGCGTTCACTGGAAAAAGCTATGCTCATTCATCTCGTTTACCCAAATACTGAAATTAAACCTCCTCTACTCCCTGACCACAAAAGAAAACCAAGGTTACAACTATTTGACACCGGCATCATGAATTATTACGCTCAATTACAGCGAAAATTAATGGGAAGTGATGATTTATCTGACGCCTATCAGGGTAAGGTAATTGAGCATATTGTGGGTCAGGAAATACTGAGCACAAAAACACAGTCTCATCATGGGCTTCAGTTTTGGGTAAGAGACAAAAAAGGCTCATCTGCCGAAATCGATTTTCTCATTCAGATCCGGGAACACATTATTCCTGTTGAAGTGAAATCGGGAAAAGCGGGAAAGCTAAAGTCCCTACATCAATATATGGAAATAAGTAGCGCTCCTGTTGCTGTAAGATTATATGCCGGTGAAATGACAGAGCAAGAAGTTAAAACACCGAGTGGAAAAACATTTACTCTTTTAAGTCTTCCTTACTATTTAGCCGGCAAGCTCGATCAATATGTAGAGTGGTGGCTCAATAAAAATTAAACTATTCCTCCCCGTAAATAATGGCTGTCCAAACGCTTATTTTGTTATTTTCTAAGCGTGTCCAAATGGGCCTGATCATGCCATTTTGAGCTGAGATATTATTGTAGTCACCAAAGAATACATCTTTTTGCGGAGTAAACGGTGACTCGCTTATCTTTTGATTATTCCACGTTTTGCCGCCATCTTTTGAAACAGCCATGTAAACATCTGTTTTGTTGTCCTGATGGTTTCGCCTGTCGTAAAAAATACTGTACAAATAGCCCGTTGAGTTGTCTACATCGAGCCAGGTCAGAAACTGATGGGCCGCAACGTTGTCGTCATTTATTCGAACAGGATCTGACCATGTTTTGCCGCTGTCGGCTGATGAGACGATCCAAACATCGGTATCATCTTCACCATTTCGTTGATCTGTCCAGGTTACATAAACTCTTCCGCGATATGGCCCTTCGCTTCTATCTACAACAGTCACAGGAAAACCATTGCAGCGCATAATGCCGGGAATTTGTTGAGCCCATCCGCCAGGTTGTTTGGCGATGACTTTATCATTTTCGAGCCAGTTTTTTCCGCCATCGAGGGAGCGATCAAACCAAATTTTGTTGTCGTAAGACCAGGCTACGTAAATTTCTTCGTTCAGACCCCAGGCCGGCACTGCTCCTTCAGTCGTGTTGTCGTCATCGAGGCAATCACCCAGGTTATCGCTAATGGTTACTGGCTTTGACCACCAGCGACCATTGCTCCACGATTTTGAAAACAAAATGCGTGAATGATCGGCTGTGTCTTTGCTTCCGTAATCGTCAAACTCTGTCCACGTGCAAATAAGGTTGTTTGAGTTTGGATGAACATCGGCCCATTCCTTATCCTGATCTTTTGGATGATTTTCACCAATATCCCAACCTCGATTCCAGGATTCTCCGCCATCCTTTGATCGCTGCACCACAATCCGATCGAGTATTTCTTCACTCGCCCAATTTTCTCCGGTTGGATCTGACAGGTGAAAGAAGTAAAAATGTCCTTTTTCGTTGGCAATTATCACCGGGTCTCCCCAAACTCCGTAGCGTGATTCGAGTTTGTCATTTACCCATGTTCTGCCACCGTCTTTTGAGTAATAAACATTGTTGATATTCGCTCCGGCCACCACGATATTCGTGTCTTTTGGAGAAATAAAGATAGATGGCTCTTCTGGTCCGCCAGCTGATGGACCTTCATGGATTTTAATGTTTTTGTAAGGTTGAGCCGCGACAAAATTGGCAACAAACAGAAAAGCAAAAATGATTTTAATACGCATTGATAATATGTTTTAGTTCACTGAGCATCATTGCTGTGGCTCCCCAAACTCGATGACCGTAAACATCAAAATACGGGGCTTTAATTCTTTGATTGATCGAAGAGGCGAGTACTTCTCCGTTTTTACAACACGAGTCATCGAGGAGCAAAGAAAGGGGAAGTTCTATAATTTCCTGCACTTCTCTTGGATCGAGTTGCCAGGTGGGCTTGTTTTGATATATCCCCACAACTGGATTTACCAAAAAACGACTGGGCGGAATGTACAACTCGCTCAATTCGCCTATTATTTCAACAGAATCGCGATCTACTCCAACTTCTTCGTTGGCTTCGCGAAGTGCTGTGTAAAAGTGATCAGTGTCGGTTTGTTCTACTTTTCCTCCGGGAAAGCTAACCTGAGCACTGTGTGTGCCATTGTAGGAAGAACGCTTCATGAGGAGCACGTGTGGCTCTGACCGTTTGTGAAAAAAGAGCACTAATACAGCACTTTTACGCGGACTGGGATCTTTTGCAAGTGCTTCTTCTTTTCGGCTGCGGTTATAGGGAGCCATGATGAGCTGACTCTGTTCTCCCGGTAATGGATTACTCAGCCTGGCTGAAATTGACGAAACAAACTTCTGAAATGATAAATCCATATTTAAGCTACGAGAATTTCGCTCAATTGTAACAAATCGGTATTGAGAGCTTTTGTTTTTTCGATGGAATCGCGGAAGGAGGTGAGCACAACTTTGTTGTTGATTTCGCCTGCCATCATGTTCCGCTTACCTTTCAATAATGCTTCTACAGCGTGATACCCTAATGTGCTCGCTAAAATGCGGTCCCGGCATGTTGGAGAACCTCCGCGCTGCAAATGCCCCAGAATTGTTGAGCGAACATCGTACTGTGGGTATTCTTTCTTAATGACTTTCTCGAGCTGAATAGCGCCACCGGCTTCGTCTCCCTCGGCTACCACTACGATATTCGAATATATTTTGTGCTGCGATTTTTCATCTAAAAACTGCATGAGCCTTGGAAGATCATCGTGTTGCTCAGGAAGCATGACTGCTTCTCCACCTCCGGCCACACATCCGTTTAAAGCGATGAAACCACTATCGCGCCCCATTACTTCTACCAAAAACAGCCTGTTATGTGAAGCTGCCGTTTCACGGATTTGATCAATTGCTTTTACCACCGTATTACAGGCAGTGTCAAACCCAATTGTATAATCGGTACCAAATAAATCGTTATCGATTGTTCCCGGGCATCCGATAGTGGGGATTCCAAATTCTTCCTCAAAATACAGAGCTCCGGTAAAAGTGCCGTTTCCGCCAATTGCTACTAAGGCATCAATGCCTTGGTTCTTGCAATTATCGTAAGCTTGTTGACGACCTTCTTTCGTTTTGAATTCCGGGCATCTGGAAGATCTCAGGATTGTTCCTCCACGTTGAATTATTCCGGCTACATCAAAACTTGTAAGTTTTTCAAAATAACCGGCTACCATTCCCTTGTATCCTTCTTTTATTCCAACAACCTCAACATCGTGTTTTTGAGCAGTTCGTACAACAGCCCTCACACAGGCATTCATTCCCGGAGAGTCTCCGCCCGATGTAAAAACACCAATCTTATTGATTTGCTTCATTCCTATGATATTTAACCAGTTCGTCAATCGGCTTTTGAACAGCTTTGTCAAGCTGAAAGCCGTATTTATTCAGAACCTCACTCAATATTGTTCTATTGTAATACGCTACAGACCCTATGCTTCTTACAGATGAACTAAAGTTGCTGTAGTGGACCAATTGTCTTGATACAAACTCTTCAAAACTCTTTCTCACGATTGACTGAACATATTCAGATCCATTTTGCTGCGCGACAAACTGTGCCAACTTAGCTAATTCAAAATTGGGCTTACTGCTGGCATAAACTCGTTCGATTAGGTTCTGAACATCAGTAAATGTTTCAAAAGCTCTTTTTTCATCTGCAGGCATTTCACGGTAAAAGTAACCCTGAATGAGAAGCTTTGCAATGTGTGTAGCGCTCCCTTCATCTCCCATGTAATACCCGAGCGATTTAACATTGTCGGCAATTTGATTCCCGTCAAATGAACAGGAGTTTGAGCCTGTTCCTAAAATCACTGTTATTCCACGTTCAGAGCCGCACGTAGCGCGAGCAGCTCCCATCAAATCGTGATCAACGACTACTTTACCGGCATTTTGAAAAACAGATTGAAGCGCCTTTTTAACTTTTTCAATGTTCTCTTTTGCGCTACAGGCGGTTCCGTAAAAGTAAATTTCAGTGATCTTATTAGCGATATCTCCCGGAATTGCATCCTCTCCAATATTTTGGAGCTCACTCAACGATCTCACACGTGGGTTCATTCCCTGAGAATTAAACCGCTCTTCAGTTTTATCGTCAAAAACAACCCAGTTTGACTTAGTTGAACCGCTATCGACAACAGCAATTTTTCCCATGAAAACGAAAGTAGCGAATTGATTTGTGATAATACTTTGGCAAATGTTTATTTAATTCGCCTGGTGGAGATTTGACGCAAATCGCTAAATTGCCTATCGTTAATTTATGAAAAGAACAATCGTTAAAACCGAGACACTTTTAATAGCCGCTACTTTTATAGCGTTAGGCTTTATCTTTTGGCATGTCATGACTGAGCTCAAAGCATTCCAGGAGAACCATGAGTCGCTTGACAGGCAAATTGAAAACATCCACTCTCTTGAGCACTATCAAAACTCACTTGATCCATTTACTAATCTCAACTATTCCGATTCTGCTAAAATTAAGCACCTGGCCAGGCAGTTTATCAATAATCAGAATTTAACTTCTGTGCCAGACCGGTTGTCGGTTGACACAACGAATATCTCATTCATTTCAGAGAAGCAAAATAAAAAGCGTTATATCACCAACCTCGATACGCTCACGACTAACCTACAACTTGTGGAAAGTGCAATTCAGGTTCTGACCAACGGAAAGCTATCAGGATCTGACCAAAAGATTGCACTCGATCAAATTAAGAGTGAAAAATCATTGATTTTAGCCAAACAAAATGAATTGGAATCTATCCTTGAAAAGGAAAGTGAGAGAATGCACAACTCTCTGTGGAACCTGCTAACTGTCTCTTTTATTTTAATGTTGGGGATGCTCATTGTTGTACTTGTTTGGATCTCTAGAATGTTGAGCACACGTACAGATAGGTTGAGAACAGTGCAGGATGAACTAACTCACCTCAAAACTGAGCTGAAAGATGAAAAACAAGCTCATGATCATACTGAAAAACGGGTTCGTTTTCTGGATCAAAAACTGACGAATATTTACAATAGCATGAGTGAGCAAAATGAAGAGCTATCGAGATCTAGATTGGAAACTTCCATTTATGTTAATGGTGTCATTCAGGTGTTGAACCCAGTTGTAAGTGCGCTCTCAGAAAAAGTTAAAGAGGCCAAAATGGGGGGCGAAAAAGGAAAAGCAATTTTGACTTTTTCATCGAGGGTTGAACAACTGAAAAACACTTTAAAAAAACTCAAAAACCTCGATCTGGAGCCTTTTGAGACTGAACTCGAAAATATTTACCTCGCTACCATTATCGGTGAAATACTTGAAGAGAATAAACTCGAAACTGATTCATTTGAAGTGTTAGATGAATTGCCTACAGCGCAAATCTCAACTGTTCAGTTTTATACCTGTTTTACGAATATCATTCATTTCATTTTGATTGAATACGAGCACCGTGAACCTGGTCCAATTAAAATAAGATGTAGCCTGATTGAAACAGAGTTATTGCGTTTTATCATTGAAGTTCCCTCAAAAAAAGTCAATACACCAAACAACCTCACAAGAGTGCGCACACTTGACAACGGGAAAAAAATCCCTCAGCTTTCAATTGCCCATAGATTAGCTACTAAGCAGGGAGGCAGCTTTGAAGAGCCTCTTAATTCAGGTGGTAAACTCATCATTTCATTTACATGGAGTTCACCCAAAATCAGTTTTTAGCGTTGAAGTAGTCGTAAACAACCTTCCCTTTACTCTCACCAATTACGAATTGGAGTTGAGCCAAAGAAGCCTTCCTAACCTGCTTAACCGACTTAAATTCACGGAGTAAGTCCTGAGCTGTTTTATTACCAACCCCTTTTATTTTTTCAAGTTCAGATCCGATGGCAGCTTTGCTGCGTTTATTCCTGTGAAACGTTATGCCAAAACGGTGAGCCTCATTTCTGAGATGCTGAATCACCTTTAATGTCTCTGATCGCTTATCGAGATAAATAGGAATAGAATCTCCGGGGAAGAAAATTTCTTCGAGTTTTTTGGCAATGCCCACAATGGTCAACTTCTTTTCAATCCCAAGCCGCCTCAACGCTTTAACTGATGCGCTCAGCTGTCCCTTTCCTCCGTCAATCACGATCAGTTGCGGCAACTTTTGACCTTCATCTAACAACCGCCTGTAACGCCTGTAAACAGCTTCTTCCATAGAGGCAAAATCATTTGGGCCCTCAACTGTTTTGATATTGAAATGCCTGTAGTCTCTTTTACTGGGTTTGCCGTCTTTGAAAACCACACATGCCGATACGGGGAAAGAACCCTGAAAATTGGAGTTATCAAAACACTCGATGTGTCGTGGCTCTTCAGTCATGCGCAAATCTTTTTTCATTTGCGCCATCAGTCGTTTTACATGCCTGTCAGGATCAACTCGTTCAATTTGCTTGTGCCTGTCTTTCATGTAATACCGGGCATTCTTTTTGCTCAAATCAACGAGCTTCTTTTTATCCCCACGTTGCGGAACATGGATCTGAACATTGGGAATTTCGAGCTCAAGCGGCTCTGAAACATAAATATCTCGCGATGTACTTTTAAACCGCTCCCGCATTGAACCGATAGTTAACTCCAACATTTCGGCTGGCGACTCATCAAGTTTGCGTTTCACCTCTACAGTATGACTCTGAATAATAGCACCGCTATTGATCTTCATGAAATTAACATAACCAAAATCTCCGTCAGAGATAATGGAGAAAACATCAACATTGTGGATTCTGGGATTCACAACGGTGGAGCGAGACTGGTATTTTTCTAAGATTTCAATTCGCTTTTTCGTTTCCTGAGCCAGTTCAAATTCCAGGTTTTGAGCGTGCTCCTCCATCTGATCTTCCAGATGGCCTATCACATTTTTAATATCTCCCTTGATGATTTGCCTGATGTGAGAAATGCTTTCGTTGTAATGCTCTTCACTCTGTTTGTTTTCACAGGGGCCAAGACAATTTCCTATATGGTATTCTAAGCAAATACGAAACTTGCCAGCCTTGATATTGTCTTCTGTGAGATTTAGAGAACATGTTCGTGTTTTATACATGCGGTGGATGAGATCTAAAATAGTACGCATCATCCTCACCGATGCATAAGGGCCATAATATTCAGATCCGTCTTTGATGACGTTTCGGGTAGCAAAAACTCGTGGAAATGGTTCATTCTTAATACAAATGAACGGATATGTTTTATCGTCACGCAATTGAATATTGTAGCGTGGTTGATGCTTTTTAATAAGGGAGTTTTCCAGTAAAAGAGCATCGTATTCCGTATCCACAACGATGTAATCAACAGCATCAATTTTCTTAACCAGGAGAAGCGTTTTCCCGCTATCGTATCGATTTTTATTGAAATAAGATGAAACTCTGTTTTTTAGTTTCTTGGCTTTTCCCACATAAATAATCTTTCCATTAGCATCAAAAAACTGGTAAACTCCCGGCTTTTGAGGCAGGTTTTCAAGTGTTCGCTTTATTTTTTCTGTCCTGTTCATGTTTTATTTTGGTCAGAACCATTTCCAATCAATACCGTTGTTTAAGTTTGTGCCCTCAAATTTTAAACAACCTAAACTATACGTTTTGTCACGTTACTCAATCAAAGATCTGGAAAAATTATCAGGCGTAAAGGCTCACACCATTCGAATATGGGAGAAGCGATACGGTTTACTGGAACCTCAACGCACCGATACAAATATCAGATTTTACGATGATGATCAACTAAAGTTCATCTTAAATGTGTCGATTTTAGTGGGTTTGGGATTTAAAATATCCCGTATCAGCCACATGACTAAAGACGAGCTGAACCGCGAAATCGAAAAGCATTTAGTTGAAGAGTCACAGGCTCAAAATTTGGCAAACGAGCACAGAGTGAATGGCTTAACTGTTTCAATGATCGAGCTCGATGAGTCGAGATTTAACAATATCTATATCTCGGCTCTGACCGAGATCGGTTTTCACCAAACACTTTCTAAAATCATTTATCCATTTTTAGAAAAGGTTGGTATTATGTGGGGAATCAATGAAATAAACCCCGCTCAAGAGCATTTTATCTCTAGCCTCATCAGGCAAAAGGTTATCGTTGAAATAGACAGACTCCCCACAAAACCTGACAAAGTAGAGAAAGTCATGCTTTTCCTCCCTGAAGATGAACTTCATGAGCTCGGACTTCTTGTTGCCCAGTATTTCATTCGCAAAGAAGGCTACAAAACATACTATTTAGGCCAAAACGTTCCTTATCAGGATTTACTTCAAGTTGGAAAAATTACAAATCCTGATATTTTACTCACTTTTTTTGTGACTAGTATTCAACCAAAAGATGCCGGCTCATATATTGAGCGTCTTCACAAAGACTTTTCAACTAAAAAAATATGGCTTGGTACTCGCCCCGAAATGCTTGAAAAAACTGAGATCCCGGCCAACCTCACAATACTCAATTCAATTGATAAGCTCCTCGAATTAATCAAGTAAATTATTGCTTTGGCAGCTCACCATAATTAAAGGTTATGAGTGTTATTATTATTTTTGTTCAACCTTTTTTGTTTTTAATTAAACAAAAGCATGTAATAACAAATAATTTTCCCTAGATTTGTTTAAACTTTTGAAAAAATTATTAAACACATAGATTATGGCTAAGTACAATTTCAATAAAGAACTCCTATCACTAAGGAGGCCACTGAACTATTTTGCTCTTCAACTAACTTCAAATCAAGAAGATGCCAACGACCTACTTCAGGAAACAATGGTAAAAGCTATTGCCTACAAAGACAAGTTCAAAGAGAGAACGAATCTCAAGGCCTGGGCATATACCATAATGAAAAACACTTTTATCAACAACTACAGAAGAGCTGTCAAAGCCAACACGATTATTGACAAAACAGAAGATCTTTATTACTTAAACGCAGCACCTAAAAGTGATAAAAATGCTCCTGAAACAACTTACGCATACAAGGAAATCAGAAAGAAGGTAAGTGCTCTTGAAGATGAGTACCGCGTTCCTTTTGAAATGCATTACCTCGGTTACAAGTACAAAGAAATAGCTGATGAGCTCGGTTTACCAATAGGAACTGTAAAAAGTCGTATCTTTTTAGCCAGAAAAAAATTAATGGAAGTACTAAAAGATTACCGATAAGCATTGAATAAAAAAGTAATTGTTATAGGAGCCGGTTTTGCCGGACTCTCCTCAGCAGCCTGCTTAGCGAAAGATGGCTACGATGTAACCATCCTTGAAAAAAACGAATCTGTTGGTGGTCGTGCACGACAGTTTAAAGCAGCAGGCTTCACATTTGACATGGGTCCAAGTTGGTACTGGATGCCTGATGTCTTTGAAAATTTCTATAATAAATTCGGGTACACAACCAGTGATTTGTATGATCTCCAAAGGCTAGACCCGGCATATAAAGTTCATTTTGGCGAAAACGATCACGTGGATATTCCCGCCAACTTTGATGAACTTGTAGATCTATTTGAATCGATAGAACAAGGTAGTGGTCAGAACCTTAAAAAATTCCTCGATCAGGCCGAATACAAATACCAGGTAGGCATCAACGACCTCGTTTACAAACCCAGCAAATCACTTACTGAGTTCTTTGATTGGCGAATAGTCTCAGGAGTATTCAAAATGGATCTATTTAAGAGCATAAGTAGTGAAATCAGAAAGCTTTTCAAAAACCCAAAACTCATTGAGCTTCTCGAATTTCCTGTGCTTTTCCTGGGAGCAAAGCCACAAAACACACCGGCTCTTTACAGCCTAATGAATTATGCAGATTTAAAACTTGGAACCTGGTATCCAAAAGGCGGAATGCACAAAATAGTTGAGGCGATGGAAAAAATTGCCCGGGAACAAGGTGTCAAAATTGAAACAGGTGTTGAGATCGATCGGTTTGAATACAACAATGGAACTATTACTTCTGCTATATCAGGCTCTGACCGTTATGATGCTGATGCGTTTGTTGGTGCCGGTGATTACCATCACATAGAACAAAAATTAGTCGATAAAAAATACCGAAATTACTCTGAAGATTATTGGGACAAAAGAACAATGGCTCCTTCTTCATTGCTTTTCTACATAGGCGTTGACAAAAAACTAAAAAACCTCAATCACCACAACTTGTTCTTTGATGAAGATTTTACCGTTCACGCTCAGGAAATCTATGATGATCCTAAATGGCCATCAAAACCACTTTTTTATGTGTGTGCTCCCAGCATAACTGATGAAACTGTAGCTCCCAAAGGGAAAGAAAATTTGTTTATATTAATCCCAACAGCGCCAGACCTTGAAGATACCGAGGAAATGAGAGAGCGTTATTACAAAATTGTAATGGATAGATTAGAAAAGCTCACAAAACAAAAAATTGATGAGTCTGTTGTTTACAAAAAAAGCTATGCACACAAGGATTTCAAAAACGATTACCACGCCTTTAAGGGTAATGCTTATGGTTTAGCTAACACCCTTAAGCAAACTGCAATTTTGAAGCCTTCTATGCATAGTAAGAAATTGAAAAACCTGCTCTTCACAGGTCAGCTAACAGTTCCCGGGCCCGGTGTTCCTCCATCGCTAATTTCGGGACAAGTTGTAGCTAAAGAAGTTGCTAAGAGCCTAAAACAATAAATTATGAAAGCCTTATTTGACGAAATCAGTATTAGGAGTTCGCGAATGGTGACTAAAAAGTACAGTACTTCTTTTTCACTCGGCATCTTGTTTTTGAACAAAGACTTTCGCGACCCTATTTATTCAATTTACGGATTTGTTCGCTTTGCTGATGAAATCGTTGATACTTTTCATGAGTACAACAAAAACGACTTGCTAGTCAAATTTAAGGCTGACACCCATCAGGCTATTGATGAGGGCATTTCACTCAACCCCATTCTCAATTCATTCCAGCACACGGTCAGATCCTATGATATCGACCTGGAGCTTATCGACACTTTCCTCAAGAGTATGGAGATGGATTTGCACAAAAAGCAATATTCAAAAGATAAGTACGAAGAGTATATCCTTGGATCAGCTGAGGTGGTTGGATTGATGTGTTTGAAGGTTTTTGTCAATAATGACAAGGCTCTTTACGATGAGCTAAAACCTTATGCAATGAAATTGGGCTCTGCATTTCAAAAAATCAATTTCCTGCGCGATTTACACGAAGACTATTGTGAAATGGGGAGAGTTTACTTCCCTGGTGTTGAAATGAAAGAATTCAATGAGGAGTGTAAGAGAGAGATAGAGGAAGACATTAAAAAAGATTTTCAAATTGGTTTTGAGGGAATTAAAAAGCTTCCTAAATCATCGAGTTTTGGTGTATATGTAGCTTACGTGTATTTTTATTCGTTGCTCAAGAAAATACAAAATACCCCAACTAACACTATCCTGTACAAGCGCGTTAGAATCCAAAACAGTAAAAAAATAGTACTGCTATTGAGGTCTTACGTTCTGCACAGTTTCAACCTTCTTTAAATTCATGCGAATTTGTTTCTTTTGCAATGGGATTTTTCCCGCATAACGCTAATGCATATCGAGCTTTGAGTGAAGAAAGAGTAATTCTCGTCAATGAAAAGGACGAAGAAATTGGATTGATGGAAAAAATGGAGGCCCACGAAAAAGGTCTTCTCCACAGGGCATTTTCCGTATTTGTATTCAACGATAAAGGAGAGATGCTCATCCATCAAAGAGCAAAGCACAAATATCACTCTGGAGGTTTGTGGACAAATGCATGCTGTAGTCACCCGAGGAAGGGAGAAACAAATGATGAAGCTGCTCACCGCAGGCTAATGGAAGAAATGGGATTTGACTGTGAAATTGAAAAAGCGTTTGAATTTGCTTACAAAGCTGAACTCGATAAAGGTTTGAGTGAACACGAATACGATCATGTATTTTTAGGTAGATTCAACGGCACGCCAAAGATTAACCCCGATGAGGTTGAGAATTATAAATGGGTTGATCAACAATCTTTGTTGATGAACGTTAATAAAGAGCCTGAATCTTATACTGAATGGTTTAAAATGGCTATTGATAAGGTTTACAGGCATCTTGAAAAAATAAAAGTTTAATTCAGTGAAAGTTACCGTAAACAGAAAAGCTCACTTCAACGCAGCTCACAGGTTGCATAACCCTGAGTGGGGATCTGACCGAAATGAAGAGGTTTTTGGGAAGTGCAACAATCCCAATTATCACGGTCATAATTATGAGTTGGTTGTTTCGGTAACAGGTGAAATTGATAAAGAAACGGGTTACGTAATCGATATCAAAGAGCTGAAAAACCTGATTAAAGAAGAGGTAGAGGAGCCATTTGACCACAAAAACCTCAACCTCGATACAAAAGAATTCAAAGATCTAAATCCAACAGCTGAGAATATTGCTGTTGTGATTTGGAATAAACTTCGCGATAAACTCAAAAGTGAGCTCGCGTTAAAAGTTACACTTTATGAAACTCCAAGAAACTTTGTTGAATACTGCGGAGACTAAGAACGGACACGAGAAAGAGGAAATTGAGAGTATTGGTGACGAGCATGTGAGTACGTCAAAAGAAACTCCGTTGAGAAGTGATGCTTTTGATCTTACAGATGAGGAGAAAATTCAAAAAATAGAACACCACTTCACCGAGATCATGAAAACGATGGGAATGGACCTGAATGACGACAGTCTCAAAGGCACTCCTCATCGCGTAGCTAAGATGTATATCAAAGAGATTTTTGAAGGTCTGAACCCGGAAAACAAGCCTCTCATCAAGCTTTTTGAAAATAAATACAAATACGGTGAAATGTTAGTTGAAAAGAACATCACCGTAAACTCTCATTGTGAACACCACTTTGTCCCGATTACCGGAAAAGCACATGTGGCTTACATTTCAAGTGGTCATGTGATTGGTTTGTCAAAAATCAATCGCATAGTTCGTTATTATTCAAAACGACCTCAAGTTCAAGAGAGGCTGACCGAGCAAATTGCAGAGGCGCTCAAAAACATTCTCAAAACTGATGATGTGGCTGTCGTAATTGACGCACACCACATGTGCGTGAGCATGAGAGGGATTGAAGATAAAAACTGCTCAACGGTTACATCTCACTTTAGTGGTGACTTCAAAAAGAATGACACTCTCAGAAATGAGTTTTTGAGATATACCAGCTAAACTCTATTTCAACTCAAATGTCGTAGAGCCGATTTTCATTTTATCAGCATAAGCTTCGATCGTGTAAATACCTTCATCGAGTTCGTCTTTGACATCCCAAAACATGCAAACATCGAGCTCACGGTTTTCGTAGTAAACGATCTTTTTGACAGTGTAAAGCCCTTTTGTATCATCGAATTCAAACATATTTGATTCATCAGTGCGTTCAGCTAACACCTGTCCGTTTGGACTGATAATTCTAACATAAACATTTCGTTCGCCTTCTTTGGCAATATCGTTTTTCTCAAGCGTGAAGCACGTTTTGATTTTTTCAGCACGCCCCGCTCTGCTCGTCTCTTTCATCGTACCCATGATGTTGCTACGCTGAGCAAAAGAAACCATGTTTAAAGCGTTGAGCTTTGCACCAATTTTCACTTTTTCCTGGAGTTCGGTTTTCTCTGTTTCGAGATTCTCATTTCGTTTCTCAGTCTCTGTGAGTTTCTGTGAAACTTCAGCGTTTTTGGCTCTCAACTCAATGTTTTCAGTATTCAAAGAGTCGATTGTTTTCACATAACCCTTCATTATATCGCGGAGTGTAGAAGCTTCCTTGCGCAACTTGTAAATCGTCCATTCATTGTTTTTAGCCTGTGTAATGAGTTCTTTCACTCTTGCTTTTTCTTCCTCGAGTTGAGTCTTGATTGAATCATTATCCGTATCCAGCGAATCGTACTTCACCAACATATTTTCGAGATTCCCCACAACACGATCTCTCTCTTGCTGTACATCTTGTTTCATCGAAGAACAATTTGCCAGTTGATCCTTGAGCTGCATGTTGGAATAAAACAAATATCCGGCTCCCAAAAGAGCAAAGACTAACAGTGTAATCAATATGGAAATACTCGAATTGTTTTTTTTACTGTCTTTGTTACCTTCTTTGTTTTCCATGACTTTTATTAACTTTATGCTTTAAATCGCCATTATGCTTGACGACTTTGTTTCACTTATTTACCCTAATGTGTGTTCAGGCTGTTCACGCCCGCTTCTAAAACACGAAAATACAATTTGTTTACACTGTAAAACCAAACTCCCTTTTACTCATTTTCACGATGACCCTTACAATATGATTGAAAAGATCTTTTGGGGTAGGGTTCCGGTTGAGGCTGCGAGCTGCCTTGCATACTTTTATAAACGCGGGCTCATTCAAAATATGATGCACCAGCTCAAATACAAGGACCGGACTCAGGTTGGTGTTGACCTTGGTAAAATTGCCGGTTATCAACTCGCAAATTCAAAGAGATTTTCAGGAGTAGATGTGGTTATACCCATTCCCATGCATCCAAAAAAACGCAAAAAGAGAGGTTACAACCAATGCACTTATATAGCCCAGGGAATCGCTGAGCCGCTCAATGCAAAGGTAAATGAAGTGGCTCTGACCAAAACTGATGATACCGCCTCTCAAACAAAAAAATCGAAGTTCAACCGCTGGCTGAATGTAAAATCAGTATTCAATTTAGAACGCCCGCAAGATATTGAAGGCAAACGTGTATTACTTATTGATGATGTTGTGACAACAGGCGCAACACTTGAAGCAGCAGGCAAAACACTCCTTCAGGCAAAAAATGTGGAGTTAAATATTTTCACAATTGCTCACGCACGCAAGTAGCGCATTCAATCTTGCTATATTTGCACGCATGGCAGAATCGATTTCGGTAGTCAACAACCTCAAAAAAGAGGAAAAGTACGAGCAGCTAATTCCGCAAGTAAAAGCTTTAGTTGACGGTGAAACAAACCGCATCGCGAATATGGCGAATGTTTGTGCGGCTCTGAAAGAGGTTTTTAATTTCTTTTGGATTGGTTTTTACCTGGTAGAAAATGACCAACTCGTTTTGGGGCCATTTCAGGGCCCTGTTGCCTGCACCAGAATTTCTAAAGGCAAAGGTGTTTGCGGAACAGCCTGGAGTAAAAATAAAACAATGTTGATTCCGGATGTTGAACAGTTTCCCGGTCACATTGCATGTAGCGCTCAATCAAAAAGTGAAATTGTTTTACCTTTTTATAACGGTCAGAACCAAATAGCCGGAGTGCTCGACATTGACAGTGACCAGCTCAACTCATTTGACGAAACTGATTCTCAATATTTAGAAAAACTACTCAACGAATTACGTGAAGCACTCGGTTAAAACATATGCAGTTCTACTCGTGCTATCAGTTTTACTCGTGTGGAGCTGTGCCCAGCAAATGCCACTAACTGGCGGAGAAAAAGACACAACTCCACCAAAAATTGAGGAGAGTAGTCCGCGTAATTTTTCCACTAACTTCAAGGGAGATAAGATCGCCCTCACATTTGACGAGTTTATTCAGGTGAAAAGCCTTACACAAAACGTCATCGTTTCACCACCACTTAAATATCCACTGGAACACATAATCAAGGGAAAATCCGTCATTATTTCCATTAAAGACACACTCAAACCCAACACAACCTACAACTTCAACTTTGGCAAAGCCATTGTCGATTTAAATGAAAATAATCCTTTAGACAGTAACCTTTTTGTTTTTTCTACAGGTCCTGTCCTCGACTCACTCTCGATAAGCGGCCAGCTCAAAGATGCCTGGACACTGGAGCCTCAAAAAGATGTTCCTCTATACCTCTACCTCAATCACCACGACACGGCTGTACTCAAATCACGTCCCGATTACATCGGGAAAACAGACCAAAGCGGTAACTTCACCATTCCGTATTTACCCAAAAAGCCCTTTAAGATTTATGCTGTAGGCGATAAAGACCAGGACTATGAATACGATCCCTTTGCTGAACAATTCGCCTATCTTGAAGCTGTTGTCACCCCTGGCGATTCTGTCAACCTTGAAATGAAATCATTCACTGAGCAAGACACCGCTCAACGACTTCTCAAAACAGGAGGCATCCATTACGGACAGGCCTTTTTGAAATTTCAAAAATCTGCTGAGAATATCACGCTCAAGCCACTTGGAAAGCCTGTTAACTACATCTCTCGATGGAACGACTCAAAAGACAGCCTCACGATGTGGTTCCCTGATTACGCAAATCACGACACCATCCTGTTTCAGGTTCTGACCGATACCGTTTTAGACACGGCTGAGGTAGTCCTAAAACCAAAAGAAAAATTCATAGACAAAAAATCGAAGGAATCCTCAGTAAAATTCAGGCTCAAAAACAGTTACGACCTCGGCCAGTTCAGTTATTTTGATACACTCTGGTTTTACTGTGACCACCCGATTCAATCCATTGATAAAAAGAACTGGGTTTTTAGCGTGAATAACGATACTCTTTCGTGGGATTCGCTTTTGAAAAACGATGTTATTCGTTTCGGTCAGAGCCGGGATGACAGCCTGAGCAGTTTTTCATTGCTGTACGACTGGAAACCCGCCACATCTTACTCCATATCCATCCTCGATTCATCGATAAAAGATATTTTTGAACTTTCACACGACACACTTGAGATCGACATAAAAACCAAGAAATTCGAGGATTACGGTAAGCTCGCGCTCAACTTAAACCTTCCGGAGATCAATGGACAATACATCTACCTGCTACTTGACGACAATCAAAATGTTGCTAAAAAGCTTGTGGTAAAGCCAGATGAGAACATCGTTTTCCCACTTTTAGAACCGGGTAAATACAAATTCAAAATCATAGTGGATAAAAACAAAAACGGGAAGTGGGATACCGGCAACTTCTTTAAAAAGCAACAACCCGAGGCCGTTTTTTACTATCCCAAAACTGCCGATGTTCGCGCAAACTGGGAGGTTGAGCTCGACTGGACAGTTGAAGATCAAAGTTTGATTTCAAACTGATCACGATCGTTGAGAAACTTGAATTTCTCGCGCACCTCTTTTAGCTCCTCAGCATTGAGCTGGAAAGTTTGAACTGTTTCTTCATGCGGTTTAATCTTTGAAACCATTTTCCCAAGGGGATCAAATAGACCTGAATCTCCCCTAAACAGAACGTCATTTCCATCTTTTCCAACCCGGTTGACACCAATCACATAAGATTGATTTTCAATCGCTCTTGCCGGCAATAAAGTTCGCCATGCATGTGACCTGCGCTCTGGCCAATTAGCTATGTAAAAAGCTAAATCGTATTCCAAATCATTTCTGCTAAAAACAGGGAAACGCAAGTCGAAACAAATTTGAGGGAATATTTTCCAGCCCTTTAACTCAAAAACCTTTCGGTCAGATCCAGCCGAATAATGGTTTTGTTCTCCCGCCAGAGAAAAACGATGTCGCTTGTCGTAATGCTGGGCATTTCCATCAGGAGTTACCCAAAGTAACCGGTTGTAATAACTGCCGTCTTCTTCGATTATCGCACTACCTGTAATGCATGAATCAAAACGTTTTGCCTGATCTTTTAGCCAGGAAACCGTATCACCATCCATCGTCTCAGCATAATCTTCAGCTTTCATCGTAAAGCCCGTAGTAAACATTTCGGGAAGTACGATCAGGTCCGTTTCGCTGATGTTACTTTCCAGCAAATGATCAAACAGCATAAAGTTTGATGCTTTATCATGCCAGTTGAGTTCTGACTGAACTAAAGTGACTTTGAGATTTTCCATATTCGAGTAACGACTCAAGTTTTATCGTTGTTTGAAAGGCACAGCAAAGTTTTGCTGTACCTTTTTTCAAATTAAGCCAATGATTTCACAAAATCATACATCAATCTCACGCCTACTCCTGTACCGCCAACTGGTTTGTAGTCGTCAGCAGCATCGAGAAATGCAGGCCCTGCAATATCTAGGTGAATCCAGGGGTAGTCAGTAAAATGGTGAAGGAATTTCCCGGCTGTTACTGCTCCACCTATGGGACCGCCAACGTTCTTCATGTCAGCAATGTCAGATTTTAACAAATCTCCGTACTCTTCCCAAAAAGGCAATTCTGCAATACGCTCGTACACCTGCTCGCCACTTTTGTTGAGTGTCTTTTTGGTGTCGTCATCTGCGGTTCCGACCATTGCGACACCAAACGGACCGGTAATTGCTGCTGCAGCGCCAGTTAAAGTAGCGAAATCTACTACCAGTTGAGGATCGTATTTTTTCGCGTACACCAATGCATCTGAAAGGATTAAGCGCCCCTCAGCATCAGTGTTTTGGATTTCAATTGTAGTTCCATCACTTATTGTGATGACATCATCAGGAACAAGTGCGTTTTTATCAATTCTGTTATCCGTTGCCGGAACCAATCCAATAACATGAACGGGAAGTTTATTCTTTGCAATGGCATACATTGCTCCGGTTACAGCAGCACCTCCACCCATATCACTTTTCATGGATGACATGTTTTTGCCGCCTTTCAGGTTGTTTCCGCCTGTGTCATAAACAACACCTTTTCCAACAAGGACAATCGGTTGTTCGTTTTTTGCGTTTTCAGGCTTCCACTCCATAATGTTGAAAGTTGGCGGATCAATGCTACCTCTATTCACACCGAGCAATCCACCCATGTTGAGCTCTTTGATCACTGCTTCAGTCAGAACCTCAGCTACAAATCCTGAGTCCTTACCAGCTTTGATTATACGTTGCGAAAATTCCTGAGCATTGAGCGTAATAACCGGCTCGTTTACGAGGTCGCGAGCTAGAAAAACAGCCTGTGCTGTGTTACGAACCTCATCGAGCAGTTGCTGATCTATGTTATCAACGACTACGCCTATTTCTTTGAGTGATGATTCAACCTTGTTCTTCTTGTATTTTTCAAAAGAATAGCTCTGTAAAATAATTCCTTCAACAAAGGCGAGAACCTCTTCTTTGGTAATATCGCCAAGGGCTCTGACCGTGATTTTAGAAATCTTGTCACCATTCACTGCCTGGTGAAGTTTTGCCCCTGCTTTTCTCGCCTTTTCGAGCAATGCAGACTGGCTTCCTTCTTTCGAGTACCAGGAGAAAGAAGTGAATTCATCTCCGTGAGGAACGTTTGCAATTCCTTTCTCATCAGCATCCATTCTGCGTTTGAAATATGAAGCGGCCTCGTCATTGGCGTGGTGAATTTCCACATTTCTATGGCCAATGAGTATAAGACCACCATCTATGGCTTCGTTCTTTATTTCTATCATAATTGTTTCATTAAAAAAGCGCCCCGTTTAGGAGCGCTTTAGAGATTTAAATATCGAATTTAATACCCTGTGCTAACGGTAATTCTGAACCGTAATTGATGGTATTCGTTTGTCTTCGCATATATGCCTTCCAGGCATCAGAGCCACTTTCGCGACCTCCTCCGGTTTCTTTTTCACCGCCAAAGGCTCCGCCAATTTCAGCACCTGATGTACCGATGTTCACATTTGCAATACCACAGTCAGATCCAGCCTCAGAGAGGAATCGCTGTGTTTCGCGCATGTTGTTTGACATGATTGCTGACGAAAGACCTTGTTTAACACCGTTTTGAAGTGCAAGCGCATCTTCAACTTCACCTGTGTACTTGATTAAGTATAGGATTGGAGCAAAAGTTTCTTCCTGTACAATTTCAAAGTGATTTTCAGCTTCAACAATTGCCGGTTTTACATAGCAACCGCTTTCAAAGCCTTCTCCTTCGAGAACACCACCTTCAACAATGATATTTCCACCTTCTTCTTTGGCTTTATCGAGAGCTTTGAGGTAATTGTTGACTGCGTCTTTATCGATAACGGGACCTACGTGATTATTTTCATCAAGCGGGTTTCCGATCTTGATTTGCTTGTAAGCGTTTACGAGTGACTCTTTCACTTTATCGTAAATGTCTTCGTGAACGATGAGCCTGCGGGTTGAAGTACAGCGCTGTCCTGCTGTTCCAACGGCTCCAAACACAGCTCCCATGAGAGTCATGTTCAGATCCGCATCAGGAGTCACAATGATTGCATTGTTTCCACCTAGCTCAAGAATCGTTTTACCGAGGCGTGATGCAACTGTTTGTCCAACGATTTTACCCATTCTAATAGATCCGGTAGCACTAACAAGCGGAACGCGGTTATCTTTAGTCATCATTTCACCAACGGTGTAATCTCCGGTAACCAGGGTTGAAATTCCTTCTGGCATGTCGTTGTCACGGAGAACATCAGCTAAAACATTTTGACAGGCAATACCTGTAAGCGGTGTCTTTTCAGATGGCTTCCAAACAGTAACATCTCCACAAACGAGCGCTACTGCAGTATTCCATGCCCATACGGCAACCGGGAAATTAAATGCTGAAATAATTCCAACAATTCCCAGAGGGTGCCATTGCTCCTGCATTGAGTGCATAGGACGCTCAGACTTAATTGTGAGTCCGTAAAGCTGGCGTGAAAGACCTACTGCAAAATCACAGATGTCGATCATTTCCTGTACTTCACCAAGACCTTCCTGGTACGATTTACCCATTTCATAGGAAACGAGCTTACCAAGTGGTGCTTTATATTCACGAAGTTTATTGCCGAATTGACGTACTATTTCACCACGCTGCGGAGCCGGAAGTGATCTCCAGTATTGAAAGGCTTCCTGCGCCTGACCAATTGCTTTTTCATAATCTTCACGAGTGGTGGTTTTTACACTGGCAATTTCTTCAGCGTTTACCGGTGAAACTGAAGTGATAGGATCTCCACTTGCCCAGTGTTCTTTTCCCGAAAATGTTCCATCATTCACCTCGTCAACACCAAGTGTTTTTAAGGCTTCTTGAATTCCAAAATTATCTGCCATTGAACTCTGATTTTTTGTTTTCTAATTTGAGTTCAAAGGTATAAAAGATGTTCGGGTGAATAATTACGTAAGAGAATTGAGCATTTCTATTAACTCAGGTTTGCTAATTGGCTTGGCGAGATAATCAGTGAAGCCTTCATCGATAAACCGTTTCCTATCGCCCGACATGGCATAAGCAGTAGTTGCTATTACAGGTGTGTTAGCTAAATGATCGTATCGTTTTAACTTATGGAGTAGCTCTGTTCCATCGATATCATCTTCTCCAAGATTGATATCCATCAACACTGCAGCATATTCTTCTTCTTTTTCAGCAGACTCCAATACACTATCGCCATCCTGTAAGTTAACAATCTCATAATCAGCGCTAAGGAACTTCTTAATTATAAATGCATTAATCTTGTCATCTTCTACTACTAATACACGCTTCATTTCTGCTAGAATAAAGTTGATAAATCCCCTAAAACGGTAAAGGTAAAATTAATTTGAGTTCTTTTTACTTCAACGGAAGTCAAGATAAAGCTTTTTTACTTTCAATTAACGTGTTAGTCATCAGTATTGTTAAATTCCTTTTTAATTTAACTAAACCAATTTATTTTTTCGTTGTTTTGGTAGTCCAAACAAAAAATGAAATCATGAAAACACTTTATTCACTATCAGCAGTTGTACTTTTTGCGCTGGCAACTCTTTCAGTAAAAGCGCAAGACCTCCCAAAGCCGAGTCCTCACGCTGAGGTTTCTCAAACTGTGGGTCTGACCAATATTTCAATTGAATATTCCAGACCCGGAGTTAAAGAAAGAGATATTTTTGGCGAACTTGTCCCATTCGATAAAGTATGGAGAACTGGCGCAAATAAAGCGACAAAAATCACATTTGACACCCCTGTTACTTTTGGAGAAGAAAAAATTGAAGCCGGTAGCTACGCTCTCTTCACTATTCCTGCAGAGGACAGCTGGACAGTAATATTTAATACTGCAACAGAATCCTGGGGAACCGGAGACTACAGTGAAGAAAATGATGTTGCACGCATTGAGGTTGAGTCGATGGAAATGCCATACATGGAGAACATGATGTTCTACTTTGATGAGTTGAAAGACGGCAGTGCCAATTTAATTCTTCGCTGGGCTGAGTCTGGTATCTCTATTCCGGTAACAGTTGACTACAAAAAAATGGCAATGAAAAACATTGAAGCTGAATTTAAGAAATACAAAAATAAATTCAGACTTTACGACAATGCAGCCGATTTCTACATCGCCAATAACATGGATTTGGATCAAGCTATCGAATACGCTAAGAAATCAGTTGAGATGAATACTAAATTCTGGAACGTGAGAACACTTTCTGAAGCTTATGCTGCAGCAGGTAAATACAAAGAAGCTATCAAAGCTGCAGAGAAGTCATTGAAATTAGCCGATGAAGCAGAGTACGAACCTTATATCAAAATCAATAAGGAAAATATTAAAAAGTGGAAGAGTAAGATGTAATCACTCTTTTTAAGTATTTTTTCAGCAAGCCGGGTATTTATCCGGCTTTTTTTATTTTTAGACAATGACATCTCGAAGAAAATTCATTCAAAACCTAACCGCGTCAAGCGGACTACTCCTATCAGCAAGCGCAATTGCCGGCAGAGCCGAAACTTTGAACTCGGCAATTGAGGGAATTAAACAATCGCCATTTCCCGAAAAAGAAGATGTTTTTTGGAAGCAAATTCAGCTCGCTTATACCGTTTCTCCCAACTTAATAAATCTAAATAACGGTGGCGTGAGCCCGCAACCGGCTGTTGTTCAGGAGGCTGTTAAAAAATACACATCCTTCAGTAATGAAACGCCATCTTACTACATGTGGCGCGTATTGGATAAAGACAGAGAGGCGGTCAGAACCGGACTGGCTGATTTGGCAGGAACAAGTCCTGAGACAATTGCCATAAACCGCAACACAACCGAAGCCCTTGACACTGTTATTTTTGGTTTAGATCTGGAAAAAGGAGATGAAGTCGTTTTATCACACTTCGATTACCCCAATATGATGAGCGCCTGGAAACAGCGTGAAATGCGAGATGGCATAAAACTAAAATGGGTAGATTTAAAACTTCCAGAGAGCAACAAGGAAAAGATCGTTGAGCAGTACCTCGATCAAATCGGTTCAAAAACTAAAGTGTTGCATATTACGCATCTGATTAACTGGCTCGGACAGGTTGTTCCGGTAAAAGAATTATGTGAAGAAGCGAATAAAAGAGGAATCATTACTATTGTTGATGGTGCTCACACTTTTGCTCATCTCAACTTTTCTATTGCTGATTTTAACTGTGACTATTTTGGCACTTCACTTCATAAATGGCTATGCGCTCCTTTTGGCACTGGCATGTTGTACATGAATGAAGATAGAATTACAAAAACCTGGCCTCTCACTCCTGATCACGACCCCAAACGAAAAGACATAAGAAAATTCGAAAACTTAGGCACACGCTCAATTCCGTCTGAAATAGCTATCGGTTCGGCTATTGACTTCCACAACATGATTGGATCTGACCGAAAAGCGAAGAGACTTCATTTCCTCAAAAACTACTGGGCATCAAGAGCTCAGGAAATAAAGGGGATTACAATTAACACTCCGTCTAGCCCTGATCTTTCAGGTGCTTTGGCACATGTTTCTATTGAAGGAAAAACAGGAAGGGATATTGAAAGACATTTGCTTAGCAATCACCGAATTCACTGTGTGGCAATTGAATACCGCGAATTTGACGGAGTGAGAATAACACCCAATGTTTATACGGTCCAGTCAGATCTCGACAAACTACTCGATGGATTATCGGATCTGACTAAAGCCTAGCCAGGCTGATACGGGAAGGTCATGATTACTGTGGTTCCTTTTCCTTTTGCGCTATCAATTTCAATGGTGCCTTGATGCATTTCAACGAATTGCTTCATGATAACCAGGCCAAGTCCTGTTCCTTCAATTCCGGTTGTGTTCTCGGCTCTGAAAAAGGACTCAAACAAGTTTGCCTGCTCTTTTTTGGGAATCCCTATTCCGTGATCTTTAATCTTGATACTGTAAAAATCTTCATCATAGCGAATTTTAACCTCAGGGTTTGGTTTGCCTTTTGAGTACTTGAAAGCATTGGAAATAGCATTTCCCAGTATATGGCTAAACAGGCTCTCATCGAGAACCACATCTCGCCTGGATCCTTCCACAGATAACGTTACCGTTCTACCATCTTCGAGGTTGAGGTAATTCTGCTCGATAAAGTGCATGATGAAAGCCACGAGGTCTAATGGCTCTGGCGCAAACGGCATTTTATTTGCCTCGGTGCGTCCCAAAATCAACACATCATTCATAAGGTTGGTTAGTCGGCTAATTTGCACCCCTATTTTATCGCAATGCTTGACAAATGGCTTGTTGCGGTTGGCATCTAATTCATCAGCATACATTTCCATCATGTCAACACTTGATTTTATAGACGTTAGCGGTGTTCTAAATTCATGAGAAGCCATTGAAATAAAACGCGACTTAAACTCATTGAGCTCTTTCTCTTTTATGAGTGCATTTTGCATCTCTTCTTCAGCCTTTTTACGTTCTGAGATATCTCGCGTAACCGCCATTAACGAGTCTATTCCATCCTCATTTCTCAACGTCTGAATAACCGTTTCACACCAAACGGTAGATCCATCGCTTCGTTTGAGTTCAATTTGTGTTACCCCTTTCTCTATTTGCCCCTTTTTGAGCGGTTCAATAATCTCTTTTTTGATTTTGGTCACATCCCGAATATTCAAAAACTCTGATGAATTTCGACCAATTAAGTCATACGTTTCCAGGTTCAGGATATCATTGATTGATGGCGAAACGTAGTAGATAGTTCCCGTAATAGAATGTAAACTAACAAGATCACTCATCGACTCAGACATAAACCGGAAGCGTTCCTCCGTTTCCTTTTGAGCCAATTCTGCTTCCTTACGCTTATGAATATCGGTCATCGTGCCAAAAGCACCTTTGTATTTGCCATCAGGATAATACGTAATGGTGGTAAAAACCTCCATCCAGCGGTAGTTGCCATCAGTCGTTAGAAAACGAATCTCCATGTTTTCATAAGCTGATTTTTCTCTATCGCTTTGCGAAAATAGCAGCTCCCTAATTGTGTACCTATCTTCAGAATGCACATAGTTGATAAAATGCTGCCCCTGACTTTTTTCTGCACTAAAACCCGTCAACAACTCCCAGGCCGGATTCACAAATGTAAACGCCCCTTCCTCGTCAACTCTAAAAATAACCTCGTGAACAGTGTTCACCAAATTCCGGTATTCCTGTTCCTTTTTCTTGAGGTTATCGAGGTAGAGGATTTTAGAGGTAATATCGATATTTGAAGCTCTAAAAGTTTGTGGTTTTCCCGCTTTATCAAAAAGCACACTGGCTTTGGTCAGAACCCAAATATATTTCCCAAACTTATTTCGTAAACGGTATTGTAACTCAACTGAGCCGGTATCAGCAACCTCGTACGGATCTAAAATCCCCAAAACCTTTTCTCGTTCATCGGGATGAATGAGGCGTTCAAAAGCTCCTATACTTTCCTGGAGTTCTGCCGGATCGTAATTTAGCATCCTCTTAAAACTGTCAGAAAAAGTGAGCACATTATTCGATAAATCGAGTTCCCATGTTCCATCAAGGCTTTTTTCCATAGCCATGTTGAGAACCTCATCCTTCCGTTTAACCTCATCTTTAAGGACATTCAGCGTCACGCTTTGTCCAATTAGCCGAGCTACAGATTGTAAAAAGTCAACATCTCTAACGGGCCAAATTCTTTCAATCGTTTTATCGTGAAAACACATACAGCCCCAAAGGCGATCGTTAGACCAAATTGGCACATACAGAATTGATTTAAACCCCAGTGAAGCGAGCAATTTTTTCAACTCTTCGTTTCTCAGGTTCCTGACCGGCCCGTGAATGGGGTTGTTTCGTTGAAATTGCTGAATAACTTCATTTGCTACGCTCGCATCCTGAGATAAGTTTTCATCCCATTTTAATACAGGAGGATCTTCAAGTCTCAAATATTTGAGTAATGGGGTAATCCTTACTTCACCAAGGCGGTAAAATGTGTAAGTATACACTCCTGAAACGTCTGCTTCGAGCACATCAGCTGATGCCTGAAGAGCATTTTGAACAAATGTTTTCCAATTGACACCATTAGATGAGAAACGCAAAAGTTTTTGCAATACATTTGATTGCAGGAACCCCCCATCACCTAATGCCTCTTCATAAACTTGTGAGACTGTCTTTTCCGCCATAATACTATCTTTGTCACAACCTGAACCTCTGTAAAATACAAAATTTTACATTATGTCAACAATTTTAGTCATTGAAGATGATTCCGTAGTAAGAGAGAATCTTGATGAGATTCTTTCCTTCAAAGGCTACAATGTCATTTCAAGCGAAAATGGTCAACAAGGCTTGGCCATGGCAAAGAAAAGAAATCCTGACCTCATTATTTCAGATATTATGATGCCTGAAATGGATGGGTACGATTTAGTGAAGGCAATGCGGGAAGATTATGCCATGCAGGATATACCTGTTATACTGCTCACAGCCAAAACCATGACAGACTCAAAGATTAGAGGTCTTGAGATAGGTGCTGATGACTATATCACTAAGCCCTTTGAAAGTAAAGAGCTCCTGGCAAGAGTGAGTAACCTTATTGAAAGAAGAAAACAGATTAAAGCTCGCGCACTTCTTGAATCTCGTCAAACAACAGTTGAATCTACTGATGACATTTTCATGCGCAACCTTTTCGACTTTTTCCTCAATAACATTGAAAACTCTCATTTTGCAATTGAAGACGTGGTAACTGAAATGGGCTTGAGTAAAAGTACTATCCAGCGTAGAGTAAAAAATATTACCGGCAAAACCTTTAACCAGCTATTGCGTGAATTTAGACTGGAACAGGCAAAGCAAATCCTGGAGCAAAAAGGCGGAAATATCTCTGAAGTAGCCTATTCTGTTGGGTTCAACAGCATCTCATACTTCTCCTTTTCGTTTAAAAACTACTTCGGCTTTCCTCCTAATGTGATTGTACCGCGCAATTAATGAAGCTTTAATGACTTAATACGGTTTTTCAATGCCGCTTTGTCAATCTTAATATTAAGCTGCTTTTCAATGGCAGCTTTTATTTCATTGGGCTTAAACTTTGGCCGCTTCAAATACTGCGCGATAATTTCATTAATTTTACCTTCCTTATTCATCATCGCGTTTTTATAGATATAACGCAAAAACAGGCTCAATCGTTTAGTCGCCAATCAATTATTATCGATGGAAGGTATTAAAATAGCTTTTGCTTATCTCGTATTTATCGTTGCTACTTGCTCCACATCATTAGGGCAAAACTCAACCAAGGTTGATTATACCCATTGGGATTTTGACCTAACCTTGCATGACAGCCTCCTCAGCGGTAAGGTCACTCATCATTTTAAAGTTGGCACAACCATCAGCTCTTTCACTCTTCAGGCGTCAAGCACCTCGTTGAATATTGACTCTGTTCATTTTCACGGTCAGAGCCAATCCTTCAGCCATCTCAACGACACATTAGTCATACAACTTGATCAGGCTCCGGATCTGACCAGAGCCGATTCCATTACAATCTATTACAACGCAAAACCCACGTCCAACTTTCAGGACCCTTTCGTGATAGCCGAATACAACAACAAACCACTTTACTGGACACTCAGCCAACCTCTTGGCGCCAAGAACTGGTGGCCCACCCACGAACCTCTCAATGATAAAGCCGATAGTGTTTCATTTAAAATTGAAGTACCAAAAGGCCTTACCGCTTCTTCAAATGGATTACTTGTTGATAAAAAAAGTTTCGATTCCACAACTGTCTTCTCCTTTAAACACAACTATCCTATTCCGGCTTATTTAATCGCTTTTGCTGTAGGTTCCTATCAAATTCAGGAGCAACAAATCAATATGCCGTACGGAAATTTGAAAATTGAAAACTATATCCTGGAAAATGAATTTTCTAAGTTTCGTGAGGATGCAACTTTCGGATTAAAATCGTTCAACTGGTTTGATACGCTGCTCAGTGTTCCGTATCCCTATCACGAAGAAAAATACGGTCACACGCAAATGTTGCGCGGTGGCGGAATGGAGCACTCAACCAATTCATTTATGGGCAATTTTGATTTTCCGTTATATGTGCATGAATTAGCTCATCAGTGGTTCGGAAACTACATTACGTGTTCATCCTGGAAGCACATTTGGCTCAATGAAGGTATGGCTACATTTTTCCAGGGATTACTGTATGAGCGCTTTTGCGATGGCAGCCTTTGGATGCAATGGAAAGACGTAACCCGAAAAAGCATTTTAGAAAAGCCTGATGGCAGTCTCATTGTTCAGGACTCACTCAATCCATCGCGGATTTTTGATACTCGCCTTAGTTATCACAAGGGTTCGTTTGTCCTGCACATGCTCCGTAATAAAATTGGTCACAAAACTTATTTCAACGCACTCAACAACTACCTTAATGACTCTACTCTTGCCTTTTCTTACGCAAATACGCAAGATCTAAAGCAACATTTTGAAAACGCTTGCTCATGCGATTTAACTGAGTTTTTCAATGATTGGGTGTATGGTGAAGGGTATCCGTTTTACGTTATTGAATGGGAGCAAAACAGCAATAAGTTGAGTTTAGATTTAGAACAATTCCCATCTCACGAATCTGTCAGTTTTTTTGAAGCTCCGGTTGAATTGAAGCTCATTGGTTCAAAAGCTGATTCTGTCATTAAAATAACACCTGAATCACGGTTGTCATCATTTGAGTTAGCCATTCCATTTGCCATTCAAAAAATTGAATTCGATCCTGAAATCGTGCTTTTAGCTGATCACGAAATTGTTAAAAAACAGGATGTTTCTAAAACATTTGTTTTTCCCAATCCGGCTGATGAGAGTTTGAATATAAAAGTTGGCGATCCACGGGGCGGACTCCAGGGAGTTGAAGTCTATGATTTGACTGGGAAATTAATTTATGAAAGCGGCAAATTGAGTAATTTCCGAAATTTCTCTATCAACACAACAACCTGGCAGGCAGGTGTTTACATTGTGAAAACCGCATCGAATTTTGGTATTGATAAAACCCGGCTGGTCATCCAATAAGTATCGGTCAGAACCGAAAAGCTTTCACTTCCGGCTCTGACCGTAAAAGAAAATTATTTTTTCAACCAGGCGCCAACCATCCAGTTCGTTTTCTCGAGATCTGAAATCATTGGGGCGAGTAAATCCTGAGTTCCTTCGTCATCCTGCTCATCAGCAACTTCGACAGTTTCACGCATCAAACCGAGCAAATCGTTGTGCATGTTCCAAACGATTTCCATCATTTTTTGACCATCGTTTAAATCTTTAATCGGTTCAATACTAGAAGTGTTAATGTAATCACTAAACGAGTGAAGCGGAACGCCACCAACTGTTAAAATTCGCTCAGCAACTTCATCAATATTGGTGGCTGCTGTAGTGTAATACTCTTCAAATTTCACGTGTAACTCAAAGAAGTTTTGTCCTTTAATGTTCCAATGAAACCCTCTAATGTTTTGATAAAAAACCTGATAAGTTGAAAGCAACTCATTCAGTTTTTCAATAGTTTTAGAATGATCGCCATTTAAGTTAATATACTGTTTCATAATTCTTTTTTTTAGTTCACTTCAAAGATAACGATACTTGATGTATAAAAGAAATTGAATAGTTTTATCGCATCATTATTTTATCTTATGCTTTATGACATTAGTACAACTCGAATATATAATTGCCATAGCTGAATCGGGCAGTTTTGTTGAAGCTGCAAACAGGAGCTTTGTGACTCAACCGGCTCTTACCACGCAAGTTAAAAACCTTGAAAGAGAACTGGATGTCGTTTTATTTGACCGAACCCGAAAACCGATCATTCCAACTGAGGTTGGCGCTCAAATTATTGAACAGGCTAAAGAAGTGGTTCAGCAATCGAGAAAAATTCCTGATATCGTATCAGAATTCAATACTGATATAAAAGGAAATTTAACCCTCGGAATAATCCCCACAATTTCACCTTATCTAATTCCGCATTTCATCAACGACTTCAACAGCAAGCACCCGAAAGTAAACATCAATGTTCGCGAAGAAATTACTGAAGAGACCATTTCAAAAATCAAAAACGGTGATCTCGATGCCGGAATTATTGCGACTCCGGTAGATACGAAAGGCGTTATTTTCATTCCGCTCTATTATGAGAAATTTTACGCTTATGTATCGCCAAGTCACCCGGCTTATTACAAAGACGAATTATCGAGAAATGACTTACGTGTTGATGAGCTTTGGCTACTAAAAGAGGGAAACTGCTTCAGGAATCAGGTTATTAATATTTGCAGCGATCGCGAAGAACAGGAGTTCAAAAATCATTTTCGCTATGAGAGTCATTCGATAGAGTCTCTAAAACGAATTGTCGAAATCAAAAACGGCATGACACTCATTCCCGAATTGGCAGCAGACAACATTCCAAAACGAAAAATGGACATGCTCAAGAAAATTCCCGATGTCAATCCATACAGGGAAATCAGCCTGGTTGTGAGTCGTCAATTTCTCAAAAAACGGCTGATCGACTCGCTTAAAAACACGATTCTGGAAAAGTTGCCGCGTAATATGACGCAAAAACCTGAAGGATTCATCATCGACACAAACATTAAAGTGTAAAATGCGGTTTATCTTTGAACCAAAATTTTTCGATTTATGTCAAAGCTTCAAATGTTCAACTCGCGCAGCCGGGAAAAGGAAACCTTTAAACCGATAAACCCTGAACACATTGGAATGTATGTTTGTGGTCCCACGGTTTATGGAGATCCTCATCTTGGTCATGCTCGCAGTAACGTTTCATTTGATATCGTTTTTCGCTATTTACAATACCTCGGTTACAAAGTTCGCTATGTCCGTAACATTACAGATGTTGGACACCTCGAAAGCGATGCCGATGAAGGCGAAGACAAAGTGGCAAAAAAAGCTCGCGTTGAAAAACTGGAGCCGATGGAAATCGTTCAACGCTACACGATCGAGTATCACGATCGCATGCGCGAACTCAATTCGCTTCCTCCATCTATAGAGCCATCAGCGAGTGGGCACATCATTGAGCAGATCAACATCGTAAAGAAAATACTTGAAAACGGTTACGCTTACGAATCAAACGGATCTGTGTATTTCGATGTACAGAAATACGCCAAAGACTTCAAGTACGGAGAGCTTTCAGGCAAAAAACTGGAAGACATGCTCGAAGGAACCCGTGAACTCGAAGGTCAGGCAGAGAAACACAGTAGCGTGGATTTCGCAATATGGAAGCAAGCCAAACCAGAACACATCATGCAGTGGGATTCCCCGTGGGGAAAAGGTTTTCCCGGCTGGCACCTCGAGTGTACGGCAATGAGCACTAAATATTTAGGTAATCACTTTGATATTCACTGTGGCGGAATGGATCTACAATTTCCTCACCACGAAGCTGAAATCGCACAAAACAACGGATCTTACGGAGAAGAGCCCTGCAATTACTGGTTGCACAATAACATGCTCACAATCGAGGGCAAGAAAATGGGTAAATCCCTCGGCAACTTCATAACACTAAAAGAACTTTTTGACGGAGATCACAAGTTGCTCGAGCAGCCATATCACCCAATGACTGTCCGCTTTTTTATGCTTCAGGCGCACTATCGCAGTACCCTCGACTTTTCTAATGAAGCACTCAAGGCGGCAGAGAAAGGTTTTAGCCGATTGATGAAAGCCTATTCAATTCTGGAAAAGACTGAGCCGGGAAAGGAATCAAAATCTGTTTTGAATTTAGAAAAGTTCAAAGAAAACTGCCTTAGCGCACTCAATGATGATTTTAATACGCCCGTTTTAATCGCCCATTTGTTTGAAGCTGTAAAGCATATCAATGCACTCGACCAGGGAAATGCAACACTCAATGAAGAGGATCTCAATCAGTTCAAAACCTTCGTTGGAGACATGCTTTTCACAGTGCTCGGACTAAAACGTATTAATACCGACAACACCGACTCAAACGACCTCGTTGAAGGACTCATGGAGCTCATCATCGATCTCAGAACCCGCGCCAAGCAAGCAAAGGATTACGACACAGCCGATGCCATTCGCGATCGATTAAACGAGATGAGCGTGCAGCTCAAGGACAGTAAAGAAGGAACTAGTTGGGAGGTTTCGTAAGCTTGTTGTAATTTCGGTCAGAACCAAACAGACCGCATGACAGGCGAAAAGATTCTCGAAAAACAGGTCCTCGACACCTGGATGATCAATCACAAAACCAACCTCAAACTCATCCATGAGCTCGAGGAAGACTGGCTCGATTTTACCACATCAAAGCGCGGAGGTGGCAAAATTGGTCATCAACTGGCACACATGTACAATGTGCGTTACTGGAAGCTCGAAAACCTCGATAAGTCGCTAATTGCGGATCTGACCACAGTTAAGGCCGGTGATGAAAAAACAAAAGAACTGCTGATTGATCTACATGAACAATCAACCGATTTTTTGTGTAGCATATTCAGCGATGCCGCACGCAATGATGGTCAATTGAAAAAAGGCTGGAAACGCGGACTAATCCCACTTCTTGGATACTTTATTCATCACGAGGCTCACCATCGCGGCAATATTCTTTTGACGCTCAAATTATCAGGGATAAAATTATCAAACGACCTAAAGTACGGACTTTGGGAATGGCAAAAAATATAAAGATGACAAATAGAAATCTACTTATCGTTTCAACTTCAAAAGTCCACGGAAGCGGCTACATGGAATACATTCAGGACCAGGTAGCTGAACACTTCAAAAACTGCAAAAAAGTGACATTCATCCCTTTCGCAAGGCCGGGCGGCATTTCACATGATGAATACACCAAAATAGCTTCAGATGCATTTGATAAAATTGGCGTTGAAGTGCGCGGTGCTCACACATTTGAATCTACTCGAGAAGCTGTAAACTGGGCAGATGGCCTTTTTACAGGAGGCGGAAACACATTCGTTCTCCTCACACAGCTGTATAAGCTAGGATTTATAGAACACATTCAGAACGCAGTTGAATCAGGAAAGCCGTATATGGGCTCAAGTGCCGGATCAAACATAACAGGAACAACAATCAGCACAACGAATGACATGCCCATTATGTATCCGCCAACCTTTGACGCCTTGCAGCTCGTTCCGTTCAATATCAACCCACATTACCTCGATCCCGATCCCGGGAGCAAGCACATGGGTGAAACGCGAGAAACGAGAATTAAAGAATTCCACGCTTACAACGATCAACCGGTAGTTGGCTTGCGAGAAGGTTCGGCTTTGATCGTGAAAGGGAACGATATCAAAATCTTTGGAGATCATCCTGTAAGGATTTTTGAAAAAGGCAAACAACCTTATGAAATTGAATCCACTGAAAACCTCAACTTTTTGGTGCAATGAAAGAAAAGGAGCTAAAAAAGAAAGTCTTTGAATGGGATACTGAATCCTGGTCTAAGGCTTTTGAGCTATGGGATGAAGCACTTAAAAACATCACTCCCGGAAAAGCGCTTGAGCTGGGAGGCAGACGCGGTGGTCCATCGTTATATTTAGCTTCAAAAGGATTTGATGTTCTCTGCACAGATATCAACAAAGACTTTCTCGATCAAGCCAGAGCCTTTCATCAAAAAGAAGGTGTATCAGATCGGGTAAAATACGAAAGCTTTGATGCCCTCAATATTCATTATGAAAAAGAATTTGATGTCGTGATTTTCAAGTCCATTTTGGGCGGAATCGATCGCGATAACAAGTATTACAAAGAATCTCATAAGAAGATTTTAAAGCAGATTCACAAAGCTTTAAAACCCGGTGGCTATTTACTTTTTGCTGAGAACTTAAAAGGATCTAAACTCCACCTGACAGCTCGTGAAAAATTACGCAAATGGGGAGATACCTGGCGCTATCTCGATCATCACGATCTCGATGAATACTTTGAACCATACTCTGAAGTGAAAATCAAGACAAGCGGTTTTCCGGGAGCATTTGGGCTCAATGAAAGCATGAAAAATACATTTGGTAAAATCGATGGATTATTATTAAATTCCATCACCCCAAAAAGCTGGAAATACATAGCATACGGATACGCAAAAAAATAAAATTATGGCAAAGAAAATAGGTGTACTACTATCTGGAAATGGCGTTTTTGACGGAAGCGAAATTCACGAATCCAGTTTTACTTTACTGGCATTGGAACAAAAGGGAGCAGAAACTGTTTGTCTGGCTCCTGATGTTGACCAACACCACGTGATCAACCACACGAACGGTGAAGAAATGGATGAGAAACGCAATGTACTCATCGAATCGGCTCGCATTGCACGTGGCGAAATTGAAGATGTGGCCAAAGCCGACCTCTCACAGCTCGATGCGCTTGCGATTCCGGGTGGCTTTGGAACAGCTAAAAACCACACTAAATGGGCATTCAGCGGCCCCGATGGCGAAATAGTACCCGAAGTAAAAAAAGCAATTCTCCACTTTATTGAAAACAAAAAACCTATACTCGGCTTGTGTATGGGTCCCACAACAATTGCTAAGGCACTTCAGGGAAGCGATATTCATGCAAAACTCACAGTCGGAACCGACAAGGAAAAGTCCCCTTACGACATTGCCGGCATTTCACAGGGAATGGAAAAAACCGGTGCTGCTGTTGAAATGAAAACCATCCGTGAGGTTCTGACCGATAAAGAAAATAAAATTGTTACTGCTCCCTGTTACATGATGGAAGCTTCCATCACTGAGGTGCACGATAATGTTCAGGATGCAGTTGAGGAACTGTATCGCTTATTATAGGAATAGGGGGTGTATCAATACCGAAAAATCTACCATTTTCCGGTATTAAAAGGCTATTCATTAAATGTTAAATAGCTGATTTAGGGAGCTTAGCATATTACAATAACCTGAATTTTTTTAAATTTTACAACGCCTTTTGACACACCCCCTCTACCAAAACCTTTCTTTTCCCTTACTTCATTACCTTTGCCGCCATGTTTGAGAATCAACTCACAATAGCTGTTGATTTTGACGGAACCATCGTTGACGATGATTATCCGCGCATAGGTAAGCCCAAAATGTTTGCTTTTGACACACTCAAGATGCTTCAAAACAAGCATCACAAGCTCATTTTATGGACTTACAGGCACGGAAAACGACTCGATGAAGCAGTCGAATTTTGTAGAGAGCACGGCATTGAATTTCACGCGGTAAACAAGAGTTTCCCTGAAGAGGTTTTCGATCAGAACCAATCGAGCCGTAAGATTCACGCTGATGTTTTCATCGATGACCGCAACTTTGGTGGTTTCCCGGGATGGGGAAAGATATACCAGGAAATTGAAGGTAATCCGCAGCAATTGGAAATGCTTCAAAAACAAAATCAAAAAAGAGGGATTATGTCTCTCTTCAAGAAGCGAAAGAAGAAATGATTATATACAAAACACGAGAGGAAATTGAACTGCTCCGCAAAGCAGCACAGGTTGTATCGCGCACACTTGGAAAAGTAGCTGAAAAAATTGAGCCGGGAGTTACTCCACTCGAGCTCGATCGTTTAGCTGAAGATTACATCCGTTCGCAAAATGCTGTTCCTGGGTTTTTGGGGCTCTATGATTTTCCAAACTCACTTTGCATTTCAAAAAACGAGCAGGTTGTTCACGGTATACCAGACAATACGCCTCTCAAAGAAGGAGACATCGTTTCTATAGACTGTGGCGCTATACTCGATGGATACTATGGCGATCACGCATTTACGTTTGCTGTAGGTGAAGTGGATGATGAAACGCAAAAATTGCTTGATGTAACAAAAGAATGCCTCTACCTCGGAATCGAAGAGTGCAGAGCCGGTAGTCGTCTTGGTGATATTGGCTTTGCTGTTCAGAACCATGCCGAAAAACACGGATACGGAGTTGTTCGTGAACTCGTAGGTCACGGGATAGGGAAAGAAATGCACGAAGAACCTCAGGTTCCGAATTACGGAAAACGCGGTCGGGGTAAAAAGCTCAAAGAAGGACTCGTAGTCGCAATAGAACCGATGATCAACATGGGAACAAAAGCGATCAAACAACTCGATGACGGCTGGACGATTATCACGCGTGATAAAAAGCCCTCAGCACACTTTGAGCACGATGTAGCTATCGTTGATGGAAAACCAGATATCCTTTCTACTTTCGATTACGTTAACGAAGCATTAGAGAAAAAAGCGAAAGTTCATGGCTAAGCTGAGAGTTACCAAACAGTTCGACTGGGAAATGGCGCACGCTCTTGATGGGCACGATGGAAAATGCCACAACATTCACGGGCACACATATGAGCTATCAGTAACTTTCCTGGGCACTCCAAACGATGATCCCGGAAATCCTAAAGACGGAATGGTCATCGATTTTTCTGATCTCAAATCCATTGTCAAAGACAACATCGTAAAGCGATTTGATCACGCACTTGTGCTCCGTAACAACTCTCGCTTTTTGAATAAAATAACTGAAGATGATAACGAGCGTCTCATTCTCACAGATTATCAACCAACCTGTGAAATGATGTTACTCGAATACGTTGAAATCATTCAGAGCCAATTAAAAGGCGTACAAAACGTTTCACTCCACAGCGCACGGTTAAGAGAAACCAAAACCAGTTTTGCCGAGTGGTTTGCCAATGACAACTGATGAATTTAGAGCCCGGAAAGAAGATATATTTCGCCTCAGACCAGCACTTTGGGGCACCAAATCCTGCCGAAAGCAAAAAGCGGGAAACACACTTTATTCAGTGGCTCGATGAAATCAAAAACGACTGTCAGATCCTGTATCTCGTAGGCGATCTCTTCGACTTTTGGTTTGAATACAAAACAGTTGCTCCACGTGGTCATGTAAGGCTATTAGGTAAGCTAGCAGAACTATCAGACAGCGGAATTAAAATTCACTTTTTTACCGGCAATCACGACATGTGGGTTTTCGATTACCTCCCTGAAGAAATTGGGATGGAGCTACATCACGAGCCCATCGAAAAAGAGTACAACGGCAAACAGTTCTACATTGCCCATGGTGATGGGCTGGGACCGGGAGATCACGGCTATAAATTCATCAAGAAAGTTTTCAGGAATAAGCTCTGTCAGTGGTTATTTGCACGGTTACACCCAAACTTCGGCATCGGGTTAGCAAATTACTTTTCCAGGAGCAGTAGAGCTGCAACGGGAGATAACGACAAAACCTATCTGGGTGAGGAAAACGAATGGCTCGCTATTTACGCTAAAGAAAAACTGCAGGAAAAACACTACGATTACTTCGTATTTGGGCATCGTCACCTGCCCCTGGATCTGACCGTTGGTGAAAATAGTCGTTATATCAACCTCGGTGATTGGATCTCAGATTTCACTTATGCCATTTTTGATGGCTCCAAGCTTACTTTAGAGGAATATCCTCTTTGATAGCTTAGTTTAAAGCTGACCATTTTTCAATCATTTTCCTCACATCGTCATTTGATATCGTTTTACCTTCCTCTGATTCTTTAATCCCCATCTCGACTTTCTCAACAAATATTAATTGGTCAATTAGCTCATCAATTGTGAATGAGTCTGGCAGGTTATCGATTGATTGCATTAAAGTCCTCTTGGTCAGCATAAATTTGCTTATTGGTATTAGCTAATAAATATAACAATTGCTACTAATATACGGGCCTTGTAAATAAAAGTAAATGTTACGCAAATCTTAACACACTACATACAATTGAATATCAAAACTTTATGTTGTTTTACAAACCCGCAACCACTCGTGATGTTACCCCAATGTTAACTCAATGTAAATTTTATTCGTATATTTGAATAGAAATAAAGGATGATTATGAAAAAGATAGGTGGAATATTAGTAGGTTTATTAGTTGTAGTTGGATTACAGGCAATGGCTCAGGGGCCAAACAATCAAAAAGATTGTGATGTTGTGAGCGCTAAATTTGTTGGCGAAAACAACCTTCAAAATGGCTCTGACCAATTTTACGTTTGCAACGATGTTGAAGATTTTGAACTGAGCCAGGATGGCGATTTAATGCTGGTTACTTACCATGATGATAATGGTAACGTTACTGAAAAAGGAACACTCAAAAATGGCGAACTCCACGGAAAGTGGATTAGCTACAACGAAAATGGTGATGTGACCCAAATGGCACATTATAATAACGGTAAAAAAGATGGCATTTGGTTCGTTTGGAAAGATAACGGCAGTACGCTGTTAGAAATCAAATACGATAACAACGAACTCAAAGGAAGTCACACCTGGGCTATCGAAAAGCGCCAGGTGGCGGCAGCAGAATAACTTATATTCTGTGACAGATTGAAGCGGGCTGGTGAAAGGGCCCGCTTTTTTTATGCCTGTTTAAACTTTTCCCTCTCTAAACTCCTTCTATTAATATGAGAATTCTCCTAACAGGCGCAACAGGTTACATCGGTAAAAGGCTACTCCCCGAACTACTCAAAAAAGATCACGAGGTAATATGTGTAGTTCGGGATAAAAGTAGATTCATCATTCCATCAGGACATGAATCAAAGATTGATGTTGTAGAACACGACTTCTTAAACCCTTTTCCTGATAACAAATCGCTCAACTTTGATAAAGCTTACTACCTACTCCACTCAATGAGTGGAAACACAAGAGGGTTTGAAGACAAAGAAAAAACTTGTGCAGAGAACTTCACTGAATTAGCTGATCGTGCAAATTGCGAACAAATCATTTACCTGAGCGGACTCACAAATCAAGAGGAACTATCAAAGCATTTGGAGTCACGTAAAATGGTAGAATACATCCTCCAAAAAGCAAAAGCTCCTCTCACAACATTAAAAGCAGGAATCATCGTGGGAAGCGGAAGCGCTTCTTTCGAGATCATCCGCGACCTGGTAGAAAAACTCCCTGTAATGGTAGCGCCAAAGTGGATCAACACTCGCTGCCAACCAATCGCAATACGAAATGTGATTCAGTATTTGACAGGAGTCATCGAGCACGATGAGTGTAAGGGAAACAGCTACGACATTGGTGGGCCGGAAGTACTCACCTATCGTGAAATGTTGCTCGGCTATGCAAAATCGAGGCGCCTCAATAGAAAAATCATTTCTGTTCCGATCATGACTCCGCGACTCTCGAGTAGATGGCTTTATTTCGTTACTTCAACAACTTATAACCTGGCAGTGAACCTTGTCGACAGTATGAAAGTGGAGGTCGTGTGTGAAGAAAACCGCATTCGCGAAGTCATCCAAACAGACCTGCTCACCTATAAAGAAAGTATCGACTTAGCTTTTTCCCGTATTGGTCAGAACCTGGTAGCGAGCAGCTGGAAGGATTCCTTCGTAGCCGGAAATGCCACCTATGATCTACAGGATTTTGTTGAAGTTCCTCAATACGGCTGTTTTAAGGACATCAAGAAAAAAACAGCTCCAGACAGGGAGAAAACGATCAATAATGTATTTGCTATTGGCGGAAACCGAGGCTGGTATTACGGAAACTCGCTCTGGAAGCTTCGCGGCCTTTTGGACAAGCTCGTGGGAGGAGTGGGACTAAGACGAGGACGCACCAACCAAACCCGAATTGACGAAGGTGATGTAATTGATTTTTGGCGTGTGATTGTTGCCAATAGAGACAAAGGACGTTTGCTACTCTACGCTGAAATGAAACTACCAGGTGAAGCCTGGCTCGAATTCAATATGGAAGGTGGAAAACTCGTGCAAACAGCGACATTTCGTCCACGCGGTATAGCCGGCAGACTTTACTGGTACACCATGCTTCCTTTTCATGCTTTTATTTTCAGGGGAATGTTACGAAATCTTGTGGAGTACAAGCAGTAACTTGCTATAAGACTTCCTCAACAACACCCTCAGTCTCTTTCACAAACTCATCATAAGCTTTACCTGTAGCCGGTCCATTAAAACCAGTGTGTATGTGAACAATTTCATGTTCGCGGTTGAGAATAATCATTGTGGGAAAACTCATGACTTTGTCCAATTCGGGAATAGCTTTCTCTGCGTTTTGAGGTGTGTAACCGGTTAATAAAACCTCATACGGAATTCCCAGGTCCTGAACGGCCTTTTGAACAATCAGCTTTGCTTTTTCAAAAGAACTCTCGCGCTCAAATGCCAGGCTGATAATTTCCAATCCGCGCTCATTGTAGTTTTCATAGAGTTTTTTCAAATATCGTGTTTCGTCCATGCAATTCGGGCACCACGTCCCCATCACATTTACGACAACAGCTTTTCCTCTATATCGCTCATCATCCAGCGATACTTTTTCACCTTCAAGATTGGGAAAAGAAAAAATCATTTGTTTTTCAGTCGACTTTGTCAGCTCGACCGGATCGCGAAGTTCAGCATTCTCATTGCGCTTCGCTTTTAGTTCAGACTTGTAATGAGTCCCGCTGTAAAAAGATCCTTCGTATTGGTCAGATCCTGAAACACCTCCCTCAAAATAAAAGGCGTGACTGCCGTCAAAAGTGGAAAGCCTGAACGAATCCCCTGTTACACTTCCCGATAAATAGCGGTAGTCTCCCACTTCTGTCCTAATTGTTCCGTAAAGCTGAGAGCCGGATTGTTCAAACAATGCAATGGCCGGCATAGTGGTATCTTCCTCGATGATCTGCAATTCCCATTTTCCAGAAAAATCAACCTCTGCTTTTCGATACGATTCAGGCATTTCAAGAGTTCCCGTAACCGGAATTCGATAGTCAGATCCTTTGTCGAGATTGAGCCAGTAGCCTTCAATCCGGTTGTCGCTTATCTTTAAGTGAAATTCACTTTGAAAAACCGGTAACTCTGCAATTGTTGAATCACCGCTTTGCGATAGTGGAACAGCGATTCGCTCAAGATTATTGAAAATCACCAGTGAGTCGGCTTTGAGACTGGCTCTGACCATTAACTTCTTTTCATCCGGTAAGTGAAAAGTGAGTTTGTATGGCTTTGATTTGTTGACAAATACGGATCTGACCGAAAAAGCTTCATCCAAAACCTTTTTCACGTTTTGAGATGACGTAATCGAGTAGCCTCTGCCGGCTGTGTAAGTAAGGTTCTGATCAAATTTGTAAACGATGTTTTCCTTGTTCGCCTCAAAATGCGCTCGTTTTAATTTGCCTTTTTGATATTCGTAAACAGCCTCTTTGATTTTTGCGCTCTCTTTATCAGAATAATAACGGTAGATTTTGAGTTTGCTGAGCGGTAAATAAGCTGAGTCTATTTGATATTTTGGCTTGTTGCCCAGCGTATTGAAGTTTTCAGCTTCAATGAATGGCAAGAGCTCCTTATTCCAGTCTGGTTTTTCAATCAGCGCTGTATCCTTTTTGCCTTCCCTGACTGCAATCTTGTACAGCTTTGTGTTTTGGTTCGCGAGTTTTGCTGTATCCCGGGCGATTTTATACGTGTGCTCAAATGGCTTTTCATCTCCTGTTGGCCCCAGTTCATCGAGACAGGATGTTAAAAGCGAAAGTGAAAAAACGGCAACTAAAAGTCTATTCATCATCTTCATCAACTAATTCAAATTCTAATCTGCGGTTGTACAGATCAGCATTTTTAACCTTAATTTGAATTTCATCGCCCAATTGTAACACTCTTCCGTAATTATGGCCTACAATTCGGTGATTTTTTTCGTCAAAATAGAAGTAATCCCCATCGATTTCACGCAAGCGGATCATCCCTTCACATTTATTTTCAATTATTTCCACGTAGAGCCCCCATTCAGTAACACCTGAAATGACACCGTTAAACGTTTCGCCAACACTTTCGCGCATGTACATTACCTGGAAGTATTTAATCGAATCGCGCTCTGCGTTAGCTGCCTCGCGCTCTTTTTCACTTGAGTGGTTGCAGATGTTTTGGTAATGGTCCTGGCTGGCGTTATTTCCGCCTTTAGCGTAGCGATCCAGTAAACGATGAACCATCATATCAGGATACCTCCTGATGGGTGAAGTAAAGTGCGTGTAATAGCGAAACCCGAGTCCGTAATGCCCGATGTTATCAGTGCTGTATTCTGCTTTTGCCATCGTGCGGATAGCGAGTGTTTCAACCATTGTTTCTTCTCGCTTGCCTTGAACTTCAGCCAGCAATTGATTGATGTTTTTCGAAACCTCATCTTCTTTGGCAAACGAATATTTGTATCCAAATTTCTTGATAAAAGCACTGAAATCAGCCAGTTTTTCTGGATCCGGAGTATCGTGAATTCTGTAAACAAATGTTTTTGGCTTTGGATTTTGCCTGGTTATTTTCCCAATATCTTCAGCGACCGTGCGGTTTGCCAGCAACATAAACTCTTCGATGAGCTTGTGAGCATCCTTTTGCACTTTGAATAAAACGCTATCCGGCTCATTTTTTTCGTTGAGTTTAAACTTCACTTCAACTTTGTCAAAAGCAATTGCCCCGGCTTGCAGCCTGCGGTTTCTCATTTGCTTTGCCATGCTGTTGATCACGGTCAGAGCCTCACTGTGCTTGCCCTCGCCCTTTTCGATAACTTCCTGTGCTTCCTCATATGCAAATCGGTTGTCAGATTCGGTAACTGTTCTGCCGACCCAGTGGTTCTGAACATGGCCGTTTTTATCGAGCTCAAAGACACAGGAAAAGGTGAGCTTTTCTTCGTTGGGACGCAACGAGCAAACTTTATTGGAGAGTATTTCAGGCAACATCGGCACAACGCGATCGACCAAATAAACAGATGTTGCGCGCTCCACAGCCTCCTGATCAACCATGTCGTTTTCTCTGACATAATGCGTGACATCAGCAATGTGGACGCCTATTTCATAATTGCCGTTTTTAAGTTCTCTGAATGAAATAGCATCATCAAAGTCTTTGGCATCGTGCGGGTCAATTGTGAATGTTTCCACATCACGCATGTCTCTCCGTTTTTTGATTTCTTCATCAGAAATCTCAACCGGAATATTTGCTGCTGCCTGTTCAACTTTTTCAGGAAATTTTTGCGGGAAGCCGTATTCGAATAAAATGGAACTCATTTCCACTTCATTTTCGAGTGGATCTCCTAAAACATCGATCACTTCACCAAACGGACTACTGGCATCTTTGGGCCAGTCTGTCATTTTAGCGATTGCTTTTTGGCCGTTTTCAGCACCTTTCAGTTTATCGAGCGGAATGTAGAGGTCAACGAGCATTTTGCGATTATCGGGGACGAGAAACGCAAAATTTTTAGATACTTCAATAACTCCTACAAACTCTGTTTTAGCTCGTTTTACGATTTCTGTGATTTGCCCTTCAGGCTTTTTCCGCTTTTTACGAGCTAATAGAAACACTTTTACCGTGTCCCCGTGAAGAGCGTGTCCCACAAATTTTGGCGGAATGTAAACATCCTCATCGAGTTGTTCTGTTTTGATATAAGCTGATCCGCTTTGGGTCATATCCACAACACCTTCTATGAAAGCGCTGTTTTTCCCCATCTTGAATTTTCCGCGCTGCTCTTCTTTTAGCGTCTCCTTAGCTGCCATTTCATTCATCATTTGCATAATGAGTGTTCTGGTATGCGGATCTGTGACCCCCATCGTTGCAGCTATTTGTTTGTAGTTATGTAGTTTATTTGGGTTCTGACTAATAATGTCAATTATAGCGCGTTGAAGTTTTTTCTTTGGAAATTTACCCGAATTCTTGGGTTTGCCCTTAGGCTTTTTATTCTTTGCCATATAAACGAAGAAAAATTAGTATTTTGAGGCTGAATCAAAATTCAGCATTCTTAGTATAGTTAAATGTTCACAAGATAAAAAGTTGTCAACAATGATTTCGAAAAGCATAGAGAAAAAGTTAAATGAACAGTTAGCAGCAGAGGCTGCATCATCACAACTCTACCTGGCGATGGCTTCATGGGCAGAGGTAGAAGGTTTTGAAGGAGTTTCAGGGTTTTTGTACAAACAATCAGAAGAGGAACGCACACACATGCTCAAGCTTCTCAAGTTCATCAATGAACGCGGTGGCGTGGCAGAAGTTCCGGAACTGGCAAAACCTCCTGTTAAGTTTGAAAACATGCACCAGGTTTTTAGTGATATCCTCGAACACGAACAGGAAATAACCAACAAAATCAACGAACTGGTTCACATTACATTGGAGGAGAAAGATTACACTACTCACAACTTTTTGCAGTGGTACGTAAGCGAGCAAATTGAAGAAGAAGCTCTCGCCAGGGCAGTTCTCGACAAACTAAAGCTGGTTGGTGATCAACAGGGAAGTGGTCTTTATTTATTTGATCGTGACATCATGAACATCAGTGTAACATCAGCGAATGACGAAAATTAATTTTTATTTCTGCGGCATTTTTCGCTGCAATAAATAACATTTTCCCAGTTTTTCTCCCATTTTTTGCGCCAGGTAAAGGGCCTGCCGCATACAGGACATGTTTTGACCGGAAGGTGTGGCTTTTTATGCGGCATCACTTTCGGTCAGAACCTGTTTTACCAGCTTTTCGCTCTCCTTCCATAGTCTCTCGCGGTTCTCTTCATTTTGAGCTATTGATGCCGTTGATGCCGGCTTTTTCTTTTTCCAGTAGAGTCCGCTTTTCTCGTAGCCTTCGTCACTTGTAACAAGAAAAATAGATGTTTCAGCTCCTTTTTCCGGTTTGATCATGAAAGGCTTGAATAGTTTCAACAGCACTTTTAAAAACCCTTTGAAGTCACTCCCGAATTTCGTGTCAACAACACCCGGATGTAAGGCATTAGCAGCTATACCTTTATCCTTTAGCTTTTCATGAAGTGACTGAGCAAAATAGATATTGAAGAGCTTGGCATTTCCGTAAGCCTTCATTGAGGAGTAGCCATTTTCGAGTTGAAGATCATCAAAGTCTGGGTTGGCTTGTTTATGAGCTTCAGAGCTCACATTGATTATTCTTGGTTCTTTCCCTTTTTCGAGTAAGGGTACAAGCTCATTTGTCAGCAAAAAATGCCCGAGATGATTCATTTGAAAAGTGAGCTCCAGGCCATCTTTGGTTGTTTGTCTATCTGGGATTATTCCACCAGCATTGTTCAGGACAACATCTAAGCTGTCAAAGCCAACTTTCACTTTTTCAGCTGCACTCTTCACTGATTTTAGATCGGCTAAATCGCAAAATATAAACGTGCTTTGAGCAGGTTGAAGCAACTTCTTTTGGAGTTCTTTAGTCTTTTGCTCGTTTCGGTTCAACATAATAACATGATGCCCCTCTGCATTGAGCTTAAGAGCTGTTTGCCGCCCTATTCCAGATGTGGTTCCCGTGATAACGATTGTCTTCATAAACGAAACTCCTTTCAATCAAGACAAAACCTAAGTAAAAATGTTGAGGGTTTACCCGACAACTTTTTTCAATTTAGAAAGCATTGTATCCACGAGCTCAGGAATATCATATTGATGTTGCCATCCCCAGTCTTTACGAGCATGAGAGTCATCAATACTCGAAGGCCATGAATCGGCAATTTCCTGCCTGAAATCAGGTTTGTAAGAAATTTCAAACTCGGGGATGTGTTTTTTGATTTCATTCGCCAAATTTGCCGGATTAAAACTCATTGCCGATAGGTTGTAGCTACTGCGAATTCTCACATCATCAGCATCAGCTTCTGTAATATCGATTGTTGCTTTAATCGCATCATCGATGTACATCATGGGTAAAGCAGTAGATTCATTGAGGAAACACTCAAATTTTTTGGATTTTAACGCCTGATGGAAAATATCAACTGCATAATCAGTCGTTCCACCGCCCGGCAATGTCTTCCAACCAATTAGACCGGGATAACGAATAGAGCGCACGTCAACACCCCACTTCCGGTGATAATATTCGTTCCATCTTTCTCCTGCCTGCTTTGAAATACCATAAACAGTATTAGGGTCCATGATGCAGTCCTGAGGCGTATTATCTTTTGGAGTAGTAGGCCCAAAAACAGCAATTGAACTCGGCCAAAACACTTTTTTGATCAAACCTTCTTTAGCTAAATTTAGCACATTAAAGTGCCCTTCCATGTTGAGCTTCCAGCCAAAAGCCGGTTGTTGCTCAGCAGTTGCTGAAAGGAGAGCAGCGAGGTTGTAAACAGTTTTGACATTGTACTTTTTAACGATCTCAGCAAGCTTGTCTTTATCGAGAACATCGAGCGTTTCAAAAGGATCACTTTCAGTTTGCGGTTCGCGAATATCCGTTGCAATTACACGGTCAGAGCCGAATTTATCACGCAATGTCGATACTAAATCGCTCCCTACCTGCCCGAGAGCTCCCGTCACTAAGATCGTTTCTTTTGCCATAATCAAAATTTGCAGCAAATGTAGGAGAAGCATTCAAATATTGAATATCAGATAGAAGAAAGCACAACAAAATAATATTTTGTGTTTTTTAATTGATCTTTTAGTTTCGTGGTGAACTTAATCCAATTAACTATGACTTTTATAAAAGTAGCAGGCTTTTGCGTGGCCTTTACAGCGCTATCATTTTCATTTCAATCTTGCAAAGGAGAAAAAGTAGATCAGTGTAAAGACTTGTCCTCAGACACTCAGTGCGAAAGTTGTTGCCATTCAAATGGTTTTAACGGCTATAAATTCAACAGCACTAAAAGCGAGCCGTGTGAGTGTATGTAATTGCAGATTAATTTTATATTATGTTCACCCGGCTTTTTGCCGGGTTTTTTGTTTCTAGAAAATCTTCAAAAAAGCTGAGGTAATTCCGCATCATCATTACCTTTACACTTTTCTAGAAAAACAACTTTCTCATGCTCACAAAGGACACAGATAAAAAGCTATTCCTGCTCGATGCTTACGCGCTCATTTATCGCTCTTATTTCGCTTTTAGCAAAAACCCGCGTATCAACTCCAAAGGGATGAACACCTCAGCTGTATTTGGTTTTGTGAATACGCTCTACGATGTTATCTCAAATGAAAAACCAACTCATATCGCTGTTGTAATCGATCCTCCCAGTCCGCCCAAGAGAACTGAAGATTATACAGAATACAAAGCAAATCGCGAAGACACTCCTGAGGACATCAAACAAAGTGTTCCGTACATCAAAAAATTACTCGAAGGGTTCAATATTCCGCTTGTTATGGCTGATGGATACGAAGCTGATGACGTAATAGGTACGCTTGCTCACCAGGCAGAAAAGGAGGGCTTTATCACTTACATGATGACTCCCGATAAAGATTTTGCCCAATTGGTCTCTGAAAACGTTTTCATGTACAAGCCGAGCAGAATGGGAAATGCTGCAGAGGTTTGGGGCATACCGGAAGTGAAAAAGAAGTTCAGCATTGAGCGCCCCGAGCAGGTTATTGATATTTTGGGAATGTGGGGTGATGCTGTCGACAACATCCCCGGTGTGCCGGGAATTGGCGAAAAACGCGCTAAAAACCTGGTTGGCGAATACGGTAGCATGGAAGAAGTTTATGAGCATCTTGAAGACTTTAAAGGTAAGATGAAAGAAAACCTGGAAAACAACCGTGAGCAGGCTTTCATGAGCAAAATGCTAGCGACTATTTTAATTGATGCTCCTGTCGAGTTTAACGCAAAAGAATACGAGAAATCAGATTGGGACAAAGAGATTCTGAAAGAGATTTTTACAGATCTGGAGTTCAGGAGAATGAGCGAACGCATCTTAGGCGAGAAAATAGCACCCACTGAAGGGCAAATGGATATGTTCGCTACGGAGCAAAATGGTGATTCCGGATCTGACCAAAAAGAGATTGAAATTTCAAATCTCGATAATACGGAGCACGACTATAAGCTTGTTGATTCAGATAAAGGAATTGAGGATCTGACCAAAAAATTACTCAACGCTGATGTGTTTTGTTTTGATACTGAAACGACATCGGTGGATGCTCACAACGCTGAGTTAGTTGGCCTGGCATTTTCTCTTAAAAAAGGTGAGGCTTATTATGTTCCGTTTCCTCAAGATCGCGATGAATGCCTGAAAAAACTGAAAAAGTTTGATGACGTTTTTAAGTCAAAAGCTTTAAAAATTGGTCACAATGTGAAATATGACCTGAATGTGCTCAAGCATCATGAAATGGAGGTTTCTTATCCGCTTTTTGATACAATGATTGCTCATTACTTAACAGATCCTGAGAACAACCGAAGAAGCATGGATGTGTTGGCTGAGACGTATTTGCACTACAGGCCAAAGCCAATCTCTGATTTAATCGGCAAAAAGGGAAAGAACCAAAAAAGTATGCGCGAGGTTGCTATTGAAGATGCCGCAGAATATGCCGGTGAAGATGCTGACATCACTTTACAACTGAAGGGTGCATTGGAAAAAGATCTGAAAAAGGGAAAAGAGCAAAAGATCTTTGATGACATTGAAATGCCTCTTGTAAACGTGCTCTCTGACATGGAGTGCGAGGGAATCAAAATGGATCGTGACATTCTTGACGATTACTCAAAAAACCTTCAAAAAGAGATCAGCTCGATTGAAAAAGAGATTTATGAAATTGCCGGTCATGAGTTCAACATAGGTTCACCAAAACAGGTTGGTGAAGTTTTATTCGATGAATTAAAAGTTACGGATAAGCCCAAAAAGACGAAAAGCGGTCAATACGCTACGAATGAAGAAGCTTTACAATCTATTGCCGGCAAGCACGAGATCGTTGAGCAAATACTGGAATACAGAGAAGTTGTGAAACTTAAAAACACGTATGTTGAACCGCTTCCAAATCTTATTAACGAACGAAGTGGTAGGATCCACACCACCTTCAACCAGGTGAGAGCAGCTACGGGCAGGTTGAGTTCTGACAAGCCCAATTTGCAAAATATACCGATCAGAACCGAACGTGGTCGATACATCAGGCAGGCTTTTGTTCCCAGAAACGATGACTTTACACTCATGGCTGCTGACTACTCTCAGGTAGAGTTGAGAATCATCGCAGCTCTGGCTAAAGAAGAAAACATGCTGGATGCTTTTAATAGTGGCATTGACATTCACGCCACAACTGCATCAAAAGTGTTTGGTGTTGAGCTAGATGATGTAACACGTGAAATGCGCAGTAACGCTAAAACCGTCAACTTTGGAATTATTTACGGAATATCAGCTTACGGACTCTCACAGCGAATCAATATTTCACGAAAAGAAGCAAAGGATATTATCGATAACTATTTCGATAAATATCCAAAGATCAAGACCTACATGGATAAACAAATCGAGTATGCCCGTGAACACGGCTACGTGGAAACCGTTTTGGGTAGAAGGCGCTACTTGCGCGACATCAACTCCAGAAATGGAACAGTGCGCGGCTTTGCTGAACGAAACGCTATAAACTCTCCCATTCAGGGAACCGCTGCCGATTTGATCAAAATCGCCATGATCAACGTTCACAAAAAGCTCAACAAAGACAACTACAAATCCAAAATGCTTTTACAGGTGCATGATGAATTGGTTTTTGATTGTCACAAAGACGAGCAGGAGAAGTTGATTAAAATGGTGAGCAAAGAAATGTCAGGAGCTTTAGATCTCAATGTTGAACTTGAAGTTGAGGCTCAAACTGGCTCAAACTGGTTAGAAGCTCATTAAATAAAAACCCCCAACGAAATTTTCGTTGGGGGTATCTTTTTTTATCGTGCGATTACGAGTCGTTTTGTGACGGTCGTATTGTTTGTTTTGATTCTGACGTAATAAACTCCTTCAGCCAATCGGGAAGTATTTAAATACTGGTCAGATCCGGAGTTAGCAACTTTATTGATTACGTTGACTCCAACAGAATTATAGACCCTAATTGAACCTGGATTGTCAATTCCGGAAATAACTACCCTGCTATTAGCCGGATTTGGATACATGCTAATTTCAGTGTCTTGTTGATTGTCTGAAATAGAAGTAGCGCCACCACCAGGAGCTGTGGTAAATCTCCACGTTTCACTCCATGGCCCGGAGGTTCCATTTTCAACTACGCGAACTCTCCAGTAATAAGTTGTTGCACTATCCAGATTGTTAAGTTGTCTTCTCGTATCTGGGCTTGTCGATAAACCCAACCCTACGGGCTGGCTGTAAGACTGAAGCCAACCAGAGTTAAAAGATGGAACACGGTCAATCTCTATTTCATATTCATCTCCACGAGCAGCAGCCCAATTGAGCTCTGGACTAGTACTAACATCAGTATCTGCTAGTTTTGGAGAAATGAGGATTACAGAATCGCTCAGCGTTCCTTCAATATTGATGTCATCAATGTATAAATCATTTCCACCATTCGACTGGAACCTAAAACGGAACCTAAAATTAGGAGAAAGATATTGTGAAGGAATTGCAATTGAATTATCAGCCCAATCATCATCGGTAAGATTGTTGAGTGGAGCATTTATGGGATCTGTACTGGCTAAAATTGGTCCTACCAACGACTCAATGAATGACCAGGATCTTCCACAATTAGTACTCACCTCAACTCTCAAAATATCAAAAGAGCCATCTCTTTGAGCAAAAGCAGACTTAAATGTTAAAAATGCCGTATCCATGTTTTCGAGACTGTAAACAGGGCTTTCTGCAGTAGCTTCTCCAGCTCCACTGCTAAAGAAATTGTTCAATTTAAGAGATTGAGTACCCGTGTAAGAATCAAAGCCGCTAACTTCCCAGCCAAACTGTTGAGAAAAATCATCGAGAATCCAGCCTTTATCTATAGCCGGTTCAGAAAATTCAAATGATTCAACAAACGGAACATTTTCTCCAACACGGGGCAAAATCTTAACAACGTTGGACTTTACGACTGATGCCGAGTCAAGACTATCAAAAACGGTTAGCTCAACATCGTATGTGCCTGGCTCTGTGTAAACAACCTTTGGGTTAGCATTATTACTTACCATCGGTTGAGCGCCTTCAAAAGACCAATCAAAGTTTTGCGGGTTGAAAAATGAGCGATCAAAAAACGAAACAGTATCGCCAACACAAGCGATTAAAGGTTTTCCTGTTTCACATACCGCTCCTGATGGCTGTGTTCCTGTGATATTGATTTCAAAGTCGGCCTTACAAACTGATTCACTAAAGTTTACTAAACCAGTTGAAACAAGATTCGCCTGACTCGTTAAACTTTGTAAAACCGGAATATTATTCAGAACCGAAATCATTCGTGCTTTTTGACCAAGTGAAAACATGTTTTGACAATCGTCATAACTCATGTAGTTCTCTATTTGATCAACTACATCAGTAGTAAAGGAGCTAGGTCCCTGCGTGTCATTTGAACAGGTGTTTTGTCCGGTATTGCAGCCAAATGTAGAATTAGCTGATGGTGGCGTATCACAAACTCTATCCCCTGAATTACTGCAATTACCTCCACAACCGCTTTGAAAAGTGTGGTAGAGATTAAAGCAATGACCCACTTCATGAGTAAGGGTGCGGCCATCAGAAACTGATGTTCCCACTCTTCCAAGTCGGTCATGACGCATTACAATTCCGTAGTTGTTCCAATTACCTCCGGGAAACTGAGCGTAGCCTAAAACGATTCCGCCTCCGCCTGAGTTTCTTACAGAGTTTACAATCCAAATATTCAAATAAGAATCTGCCGGCCAATAACTAACATCTTTTACGTTGTTATTTGCTCCGTAAGTATTAGAAGGATCATTGATACGAACTACACCATCAGTGCAATTGCCGTTTGGATCGAGGCGTGCGAGTTCAAATTCTACTTCAACATCTGCTGCAACGTTTTGAAAAACTGAACGAGTAGCATTAGTATCAGCATTAAGCCTTCTAAAGTCCTCATTAAGAACATCTATCCCATCCTGAATTTGATCGAGAGATATATTACCCAAACAGTTGTCATGAACAACATGCACAACAACCGGAACTTTATATTGAGCGGGCCCTGAAGATCTAATACTCCTGGAAGAAATGTTTGGAATGTGAGTTTCAGAACCCATTTTAGAGATTCGCTTATATTCCTCTCTCAACTCAGGGTTCTCGTTGAGCATTTGCTCCATGTAACTATCGGTGCCACACCAGTTATTCTGGTTCTGACCAATAGTGAAAACAGAAGCGAAAAATAGCGCTCCTAGTAAAAATATATTTTTCATCTTGCTTCCCTTCTTGACTACCTTACAACAACTCGTTCTGTAATTCGTTCAGAGCCAATTGTTGTTTCCAACAAATAAACTCCTCCTGATAGCTGATCAACATTGAGCTGAACAACATTTTCACCCGTAGATATAGTTTGTTTAGAAAAGAACACTCGCTGTCCTGTCATTGAATAAATCGAAAACTCTGCTGGTTTATCCTCATTATTTAACAGTCTAACGTTGATCTGTGACTCAACTGGGTTGGGGAATACTGTAAAATGATACTTTTCTTTTAAGCTTTCTTCAAACCCAACTCCTGTTTCACTAATCGTAAACTCCCAAACATCACTCCATGGGCCCGGATTGCCATTTGTTACATAGCGAACCCTCCAAAAGTATGTCGCGTTAGGATCAAGCCCGGTAACATCGTACTCTGTGTCAGGGTTATCAGGATCTACAGATATCTTTTGTTTTGTGGTTGATACAGGATTATTAAAGGCTATATTGTCAGAATATTGAAACTCATATTCTGAAATACTTTCTCCTGTTGGTTGCCACTGGAAAGTAAAATCACTTGGCAGTTTTGTTTGACCATTGAAAGGGTAAACAAGGCTTGGTGTATCATTCCAGTCACCAGTAATATTGACATTATCAATATATAGATTGTTGTTTCCTTCTGCTTCAAATTCTATTTTGATTCTCGCATTATTGCCATTGAGTGGAGCACCTAAATTATCTATAGAAAAAGCGCGCCAATCACTCTGTGATGATGGTGTAAAAGCTCCATTTACCCCTGATGCGCTTTGAATAAACGGACCAATTTCATTGAACACCTCAGTCCATGTTTCACCACAGTCACCAGAAATGTATATTTTCAACCTATCCTGCCCTGATCCACCACTTTGCATAGCATAAGCAAGGTCAAAACTCAAATCAAACTGATCATAAACCGATAAATCAACTGTTTCACTAATAGCTTTATATGGTTTGTCATTAGAATTAGAGTAGTTTGTCATTTTAAGACATGCTCCTCCCTGCTTACCATTAATTTCATCAAGTTCAAAGCCGAAATTTGAGTTATTATCTGAAGTGTACCATTTGATATTTGGAGTTTGGCTGACGTTCTCGAAGTCTTCAGTGTAAGGCATAGAACGGCCAACAGGATTATTAACCATTACAAATCCGTCCTTAAGTTCAGATTTTTGGTTTCCATTTTGGAATGAAGTCAACAAAACATCATAAACACCAACCTCTGGATAAAAGACTACTGGGTTTTTATTGTTTGAGGTAGACTGCAATGAACCAGAAAGGTTCCAGCTCCAGCTTGTTGGATCATACTCAGATCCATCCAGCAATCTGAGAGAGTCACCCAAACAAATTGTAGCATTTTCAGCACTGAAATCTGCTGAGTAAAGCTGGCCAACGCCTGTTTCATTTAAGTTTTGCTGTGACCACAAGTTGTTTCTTCCTGCAACACCTGAGTTAGCTGCAGCTCTCATACGGTCGATTTGCCCTTCAGTAAACATAACTGGACAATTCGAGTAATCCATGATATTTTGAACATTATCCAGTGATCCGCAAGACACCTGTGTAGTGTTGCATGAACCAAAAGTTCCTACTGTATTAGGTGTATCCTGTACGAAGTCATCATCGCCACAATTCTGAGTTTGGCCAGGGCTATTTGACTGCCCCCAGGGGTGTTCAAGGTTAAAAAAGTGTCCTATTTCGTGAGGTAAAGTGTGACCGTCCCCTCCGGCAGCTGTTCCAATTGTACCAACGTAAGTGTGTTCTGAAACAATTCCGTCCTGAGATGGGTTCCCAGCAGCAACACTGGGGAGTAAGGCATAAGCTGCTGCTCCAAAGTTGATGTTAGCAACAGTCCAAATGTTCAGATACTTTTGCGGAGGCCATTGGTTGATCTTAGCTGTTTGATCACCAACATTCGTAGCTGACGATACAATACGGTCTATACCATTCGTTGAATTTCCATTCGGGTCTTTTCTGGCAAGGCGAAACTCGAAATTCGCATCTCCTATTCTGCCTTCAAAAGCAGGTACCACATTTGAAAGGTCAGCATTGGATTTGCTAAAATCCTCATTTATCTGACGCATTGCGTCTTTAATTTGTGCTTCACTGATGTTTTCTGACCCATTTTGATGGACTACGTGAAAAACAACTGGTATGACAATTTTATTATTACTCGTAGCTCTGGAGCTAATGTAATTTTGAGTGAAGTTTTCTAACTCTTTTTGAGCTGATTCAATAATAGGGCTAGATGATGGATTTTGTTGTAATAACTGCTGCTCAGCATGGTTCATTCCACAGGGCTGTTGAGCGAATTGTGTAAGTGAAATAGCAATTGCTGAAAGGGTTAAAACAAGTTTTTTACTACTTAAAAAAGCCATATATTTTATTGAATTTGTGATAAGTTAAGTGCGAATATAACTTTTTTATAAACGCTTTTTTTGTCATAACGGTTACAAACCAGGCACTTCTATATTCCTGAGAGAGTCTACAACACCATCAAATTGTTGTGTGTGATTGAGTACGTACACGTATTTTTTTGCCACAGTAGTTGGGTCTGCCAGCTCTCCTTTTTCTTTGAGCTGTACAAAGTCTCCATGTCTGCTGAAATCATCAGGGTTTGCTCCTCTGATTTCTCTTTGCATATTAGTATCCACAACACCAGGCCCTATCGAAAGTATTTTTACATCTCCTCCGGTAACTTCCTGTTCGTGTTGCACTGTTTTACTGAAGTGATCTATTCCGGCTTTTGATCCGCAATACGATGCCCATGAATCAATCTCGTATTGTCCGGCACCAGAACTGATGTTTAGTATCGTTTTTTCAGCAACCATTTTTGGGATCTGACCGATAAATATGTTCATCAAAATAGCTGGTACAATAGTATTTAGAACAAAAGTTCTATTAATTGCATCATTTGATGCTGTCCCAACTCGCTTAATGTCACCTAAATACCCGGCATTATTGACCAGGCAAACGGTACTCACATCAGGTTTAATTGGAAAACTAAAATCATTGAGTTTTTCAGTCTCGGTCAGATCCAATTTGATGTGTTCGTAGCGATCGTGGTTGATCGTTTGATTGCGGCTGATTCCCGTTACATAGTTATCAGTATCTTTCAACAGCTCGTTGGCTAGAGCTTCTCCAATTCCGCTACTTGTCCCGGTAATGAAATATTGCTTCATGAAAATTAATTGATGTCGATGAATTTCTCGATATCGCGTACTCTACCAAAAACCATAAGTGTATCTGATTTTTGAATAGAAGTGTTAGAAGCAGGAACACCTAACACGTGTTCCTGCATGACTTTTTCACCATTTTTTTCCTCTTCAAAGAGGCGCTTGATCGTTACTACAGTGAGCTTGTACTTGTCGCGCAAACCAACCTCATCGAGCGTTTTGCCAATGATCCCCTTTGGTGCTTTAATCTCAACTACCTCGTAATCATCAGGTAGTTGTAAAAAACTGAGGATATTTGGGTTGATCAGCCTTTCTGCAACAACGGTCCCAACTTCATCCTCGGGAGAGAGTATTTCATCAACCCCCATTTTTTCAAGGATCATTCGCTGTTGCGGACCATTAGCCCTGGCAATAATGCGCTCAACATTGAGCTCATTGAGGTAAACTGTTGTGAGTAATAATGCCTCAAAGTTCTCCCCAATTGCGACCACAACGGCATCCATATCCTTGATGCCTTGTGTGATTAGCGCTTTTTTATCAGTTGAGTCTAATGTGACAGCATATGCCACTTCATCCTTGATGTTTTGGATGTTCATTTCGTTGTTGTCAATAGCGAGCACTTCTGCCCCGCGTTCACTCAACTTTTTGGCAATTGCTGTTCCAAATTGCCCGAGGCCGATAACTGCAAAACGATAAGCCATGGTTTTATTTTAGTGCTTCTTCGAGATCGGCAACGAGATCATCTCCGTCTTCAATACCGATACTCAAGCGAATTAGTGAATCTTTAACACCTGCTTTTTCGCGCTCTTCTTTTGGAATTGCTGCGTGAGTCATTGTAGCCGGATGACCGAGTAATGATTCTACGCCTCCCAGGGACTCAGCAAGTGTAAACACTTTTGTTTTGGTCACGATATTGTGAGCATTTTCCTGCGAATCATCTTTAAGTGTGAATGACATCATTCCACCAAAGTCTCTCATTTGTTTTTTAGCGATGTCGTGGTTAGGATGACTCTCGAGTCCGGGCCAATATACTTTATCCACTTTTGGGTGGTCGTTCAACATTTTAGCCACTTTAGCTGCATTTTCACAGTGGCGCTGAATGCGAACGTGAAGTGTTTTGATACCTCTCAGAACCAGGAAGCTGTCCATTGGCCCCGCAACACCACCACTACTGTTTTGAATGTGGTAAATTTCATCGGCAATATCTTTTCTGTTTGTCACCAATGCTCCCATTACGATATCAGAGTGACCTCCAAGATATTTTGTTACAGAGTGCATTACGAGGTCTGCTCCCAGATCTAAAGGGTTCTGAAGGTAAGGAGTAGCAAACGTGTTATCTACACCTAGCATTACGTCATGCTTCTTAGCCAATTCACTCATCGCTTTGATGTCGATGATATTGAGCATTGGGTTTGTTGGTGTTTCAACCCAAATAAGACGCGTGTTTTTGTTGATGTATTGCTCAACTGAGCTCACATCTTCCATTGGTACAAAGTGAAACTTGATACCGAATTTTTCAAAAATTGACTTGAAGATGCGGAATGTTCCTCCGTAAAGGTCGTTTGTTGAAACAACTTCATCTCCCGGGTTGAGCATTTTGAGCATCGCATCAATTGCGGCAAGTCCACTTGCAAATGCTGCTCCGTACTTTCCGTTTTCAATAGCCGCGAGGTTTTTTTCAAGTGCATCACGTGTTGGGTTGAGAGTACGTGAGTACTCATACCCTTTGTGTTTTCCAACTTCAGACTGCACATAAGTAGAGGTCTGGTAAATTGGTGTCATGATTGCACCTGTTGACTCATCGGGCTCTATGCCTCCATGAATTGCTTTAGTTCCAAATTTGGCATTTTTTGTGTCCATATAGTCTCCTTTATTTTTGAGGCTTTTTAAAAGTTATGAGTTTTCTTCCAAGGTAAACGCGCTGTATCCAACGCGGTAAAATTATAATTCCTAAAAATAAGTAAGGGTAGTAAGTAAATAGTCGCCATAAAAAGGCTACTGCTGCCATGATTCCAATTGGCGTGTAATCTGCCAGGAACTGGTCAAATGCTATTTCAGCTACTCCGGCACTTCCCGGGGTTGGACTTATCAACATGATCACCCACATAACGAGCTGACGCGAAAGAACTAATAAATTGTCCATAAACCCAAATGAAGTAAAGGCTAAAAGTAAAAAATTAGCGGTTAAGTAACGAGCCGTCCACGATAGCGAAGTCGCCAAAAAAGCTCTCACCCAAAAGATAAACGGTTTTTCACGGAGTTCGTCAGATGTTGTCACAACTTCATCTCCGGTTCTGTATGCTGCTCTCAACCAGCGCTTGAGAAATGGTAATGAAAAAACTCTAATTAGTAGTTTTTTGAATCCCTGAGGACTCACAAAAATTCCCAGCAGGATAACAGTAATCAGAAGGAGGATAAATACATAACCTATCCAAAAGACCTGCTGAACTCCCAGCCTCATTCCAAAAACTTCCATGTTGGGAATAGTATCGGGGAAGAGAGCTGTGGTTCCGACCACTACGAATAAAAGCGGTACTGAGATCACGTAAAACAGCTCATCTAAAAAAGCTGTTGTCATGACTATTGCGGTGCTTCTACCAACTGACAGCTTTTCCTTTGAAAGGATGAAGATTGCTACTCCAGAACCGCCCACAACTGATGGAGTAATAGCTGAGCTGAATTCCCAAAGCATGATGTCGTCAAATACATTTCGCCATGATATTCGCTTATCGCTTAAAATTCTGAGCCTGTACATGTAGCCAAACTCACGGGCTGCTGCTGCAAGTAATGCGATAAATATCCAAAAGTAAGTTTTGCCTGTAAAATCAATATCCCGAAAGGCTTTGGGATCTAGTTCAGAATAAAGTAAATAACCCGCAACCCCAAGTCCCAGCACTATTGGAATAATGATGCGCCTGGGGTCCATTAATTTTCGAATTGGACTACTTTTTTTGTTTCTTCTCTTCTTTGCCATTTTTTTGCTCGCGTGGCGAAGTTAGAACTTTACGAGAATCTAACTTTTTCGTTCACCTTTAACAGGAAAAACTTACAAATGAAAAAAATTTACTACTTGAAGACTTGTGACACCTGCAAAAAAATCATGAAACAACTCGATTTATCAGATTTTACACTGCAGGAAATAAAAAGTGAACCCATTACAGAACAGGAGCTTATTGAGTTGAGAAACTATGTCTCTTCTTATGAGGAATTATTCAATAAACGCTCGAGAAAATACAGAGAACTCAACCTCAAAGAAAAGCCAATGAACGAAAAAGAAATCAAGCAGCTCATTCTCGATGAATATACTTTTTTAAAGAGACCGGTTATGTTATTTGAGGATCAGGTGCTGACAGGAAACTCAAAAAAGGTTGTAAGTGAGATGGTTCGAGCGACTAGCGATAGTTAAAGAACCTGGCTGTCATTTATTGTTAGAAAAAAGATCTTTGTCCGCTAAAACAGATTGTCTGTTAGTTGAAAGCGAAGCCTCTTTTGATTTTACTCTTTCAAAAGAGGCTTTTCTTTTGACACCCATTCCGCCATTTCTTCCTCAAGCTTTGAAGAAATATCTCTTTCTTGCTTTTCAAAACTCGTCCACAACAATGAGTCGAGCTCAGTTGGTGTGGAAAGATGTTTGCTTTGGGTTGGGCTCTGACCGTGAAAAACTTGAATTAACTGACCCTTTTTTCTCGTGCTCTTTTCTTCTTGGTCAGAACACGAAACACAAAAGACCCAGTCCGATAGCAGAGAGAAATATTAAATTGTTCATAGTTAGGTTTTCCTCAAAGTTAACCACAAGCACAACTCGCTGACTGTTAGGCAGCTCAAAACATTAGTTAAATTACGTTAAACCCCTTCAGTGGTAGGGCAATCAAATTACTTTTGTTAGAGCATATGAAGCAGAAGTACATCTATTTTCTTATTACAACCATTGCTATAGCTACGCTAGGGTTGATTGCCATTCAAATATACTGGGTAGAAAATGCACTTCAGCTAAAGGAGGATGAGTTTTGGCGTGATGCTAAAGATGCTGTAAACTCTACCGCTGTTAAGCTCGAACGGAATGAAATCCTCAAAAAACTTAAAGCTCACCAACAGGGACGTTACTTATTTATTGATGACCAGGCGCAGGAAAAACTGGAGCAAGCCGGCCGAGACACTACTTTTGACTTTCTCGTTTTACAGGAAGTTTCGCGAGAAGGCGAAAACCTCGAGATCAAAATCACTGAGGAACAGGAGGGAAAAAAATCAACCCGAATCGTTCGCAAAAAAGTGAAAGATGTCATGAATGCTGAGGACTCAGTAAACCTCATGGACATCGACCTCTCTTTTCTCAACAACCCGCAACCTAACATTCTGGAATCGACTGAAAGCCCCAAGATCGATAATGTTATCAAATCTCGATTAGCTCGTAAAAAAGCATTTGTGGGCGATATTGTAAAACGCATGATCGAGGTGGATCTGTACCAGCCAATTGAGGAACGGGTGTCAAAAAGCGAAATCGACTCTATTTTACGCGATGAACTCAAATCTTTAGGGATTACCACACATCCAAACTTTACAATTACTGACGATCAAAGTCAAATCCACCTGACAAATGAAGATACAATATCTCCTGATGAAGTTAAAGATCAGGTGAGTACTCAACTTTTCCCAAATGACGTGGTTCGCGACCCCTATTATTTGAATGTTTCCTTTCCGCGTAAAACCGGGTTTCTGTTGCAAACAAACTGGCTGATGCTCTCTACCAGTTTGCTCGTGATTATCGTTATCATGAGCATCTTTTACTACACCGTACACACCATCATCAACCAAAAACGCAACAGCGAAATCAAAAACGATTTCATCAACAACATGACCCACGAGCTCAAAACACCTATAAGCACAATATCACTCGCCTGTGAAGCGATGAGTGATCCTGATATCGGTCAGAACCAGCAAGCCGTAAAGCGATACGTGAGTATGATAGGCGATGAAAATAAACGGTTGGGACTCCTCGTTGAAGAAGTTCTGCAAAGTGCTGTTTTTGATCGGGGTGAATTCAAACTTAAAATAGAAACAATAGAGTTGAATAAGCTACTCAAAAATGTGATCGATAAAATTCAAATTCAGGTGAAAGAAAAGAACGGCCAACTGGCAACAAAAATTGCGGATGAACCCATTTTCGTGCAGGGTGACCGCGTTCATCTGGCAAATGTTCTCTACAACCTCATCGATAATGCAAACAAGTATTCAAAAGAAAAACCGGAAATTACCGTTTCATTAGAAAAAGCAGGAGACAGAGCTAAAATCAGCGTCACGGATAAAGGAATCGGGATTTCAAAAGAAAACCAGAACCGCATTTTTGAAAAACTCTATCGGGTTCCGACCGGAAACATCCATGATGTAAAGGGGTTTGGACTGGGCCTCAGTTACGTGAAAATAGTGCTGGAAAAGCTAGGTGGTTCTATCAACCTCAAAAGTCAATTAGGAAAAGGAAGTACATTCACTATATATTTACCAAACTTTGAAGCCAGCCGTAATTAACTGGCAACTCCAAATGACCCTGAAAAATAAATTTTAAACACATGAAAAATAAACTGAATTTACTGGTAGTTGAAGACGACCCCAATCTGGGGACTATCTTAACAGAATACTTGCGAGCAAAAGATTTTGAAGTAACACTCAAGGCCAACGGGAAAGAAGGTTTTGAACAGTTTGCAAAAGATAATTACGATCTGCTCATTTTAGATGTCATGATGCCGGTTCAGGATGGTTTCACGATGGCTGAAGAGGTGAGAAAAATCGACAAGGAGGTTCCTATCATTTTCCTCACAGCAAAATCGATGAAAGAAGATGCTATTGAAGGTTTTAAAATTGGTGCCGATGATTATGTCACCAAGCCTTTTAGCATGGAAGAGCTGATGATGCGCGTAAATGCAATATTGCGCAGAACACAACAGGGACAAAACGAAAGTGAGGAAAAACGCGTTTTTGAAATTGGCGACTCCTCTTTTGATTCCCACAAACAGGTTCTGACCGTAGCAAACACTGAGAAAAAACTCACTTCAAAAGAAAATCAACTTCTCAAGCTTCTCTGCCTCAACAAAAACAACGTTCTGGAAAGAGAAAGTGCTCTCAAAGCGATTTGGGGAGATGACAGCTATTTCAACTCACGCAGCATGGATGTTTACATCACAAAGCTGAGAAAGTACCTGAAAGAAGACGAGAAAACCGAATTGATCAACGTTCACGGTCGCGGTTTCAAGTTAATCGAGCTCGATTAATTTTCACAACACCGTTTTCCTGTTGCTTCATTCGGAAAACCATGTCGTTGATGTAAACAGCTGCATCGCCAACCACTGAAAAGGTGATATTCGCTTTTTCCTCAAAAAGTAGAGAAATAGTACTTTTATAAGCAGCAAAAACTAAATAAAATTATGGCCATAAAAAGACCTTTTAATCTATTCAAGTGGATCGAAGAAAACCGGGACTTACTAAAACCACCTGTTGGAAATAAAAACTTATACCCTGAGGGGACAGATTATATCGTGATGATTGTTGGCGGACCTAACGCCCGAAAAGATTATCACTACAACCAAACTGAAGAGCTTTTCTTTCAGCTGGAAGGTGAAATCACTGTAAAAATTCAGGAAGACGGAAAACCTGTAGATGTTCCAATCAAAGAAGGCGAAATGTTTTTACTCCCTCCTGAAGTTCCACACTCACCAATCAGAACCAAAGGATCGGTTGGGCTCGTAGTGGAACGTATTAGAAAAGCCGATCACGATGATGGATTATTGTGGTACTGTGACAGTTGCAACCATAAATTGCATGAAACATATTTCCATCTCAATGACATCGAGAAAGACTTCTTACCGAGATTTAAAGAATTCTACAGCAGCAAAGACCTTCGAACATGTGATAACTGCGGTACCGTAATGGAAGTTGACGAACGATTTGTCGACTAAATTGTACTTTTGTTCGAAGTAGAAATACACAGCCCCAGCTATAATGAAAAGCGAGGTTGAAGCGAAAGTCGGAAGTGCAGATTGTGCACCCGCGAAAAAAATCGTTTCCCATCCAGGGTTGTGCATGTTTAATTGAAACAGCACAAAAAATGAAAAAGTTCCTTAAAATCGATATGCACACGCATATCCTGCCCAAGCACCTGCCCAAGTTTGCCGATAAGTTTGGCTACGGTGATTTCATTCATCTCAAACACAACGAAGGCGGCTCTGCCGATATGTACAAAGGCGATGAGTATTTCAGAACCATCAATGCCAGTACGTGGGATGCCGAATTGAGAATGAAAGAGTACCGGGAGCACAACACCCAGGTACAGGTTGTTTGCACAATACCCGTAATGTTTTCTTACTGGGCAAAACCCCAGGACACGCTCGAGCTATCAAAGTTCCTCAATGACGACATCGCTCAAAAAGTACTCGATTACCCAAAAAACTACATCGGCCTGGGGACTGTACCAATGCAAGATGCAAAGTACGCAGTTCAGGAGCTCGAACGTATTAAAGAAATCGGGTTGGAGGGAATCCAAATAGGTTCAAACATCAACGATCAGAACCTAAATGAGCCGGAGTTTTTCCCAATTTTCGAAGCCGCTCAGGAGCTCGACCTCGCTATTATGGTGCACCCGTGGAACATGATGGGCTTTCATAAAATGCGCAAATACTGGTTACCGTGGCTTGTTGGAATGCCAGCCGAAACTTCGAGAGCTATTACTTCGATGATCTTTGGTGGTGTGTTTGAAAAATTCCCCAACCTACGCGTGAACTTTTCTCATGCAGGAGGATCTTTTCTTCCAACAATCGGGCGAATTGAACACGGTTTCAATTGCAGGCCAGATTTAGTCGCAGTGGATAACGACATCAACCCGCGAGATTACATCGGGAAGTTTTGGGTAGATAGCATCACGCACGACCCAAAATTACTCGAATACATCATCGACTTGCAGGGTAGCAACCGTGTCAGCCTCGGTTCTGACTATCCATTTCCACTGGGAGACCTCGAAATAGGAAAGTTCATAGAAGAAATGGACCTACCGGATAAAGACAAGGAAAACATCTTTAGCAATGCAGCGCTAGAATGGCTGAACCTCAACAAGAGTGATTTTCTTTCTTAATTATTTCTTGAAATTGAAGTGCATTATCAGGCAGATTTTCAACGTATCTTTAACGGCTGTAAAAATCAACTGATAATGCGCTTTTTGTCGCTTCTTTTCCTTCTGCTTTTCAGTTATCAGTTAATGGGATCTGATACTACACGACACCGCGATGACACTCCGCGCCCTAAAATTGGTGTAGTGCTAAGCGGTGGTGGTGCTAAGGGGTTTGCTCACATCGGTTTTTTAAAAGTTTTAAAAGAAGCCGGTATAAAACCTGATTATATCACAGGTGTAAGTATGGGAGCAGTAGTGGGCGGACTCTCAGCCATTGGCTACACGCCTGAACAGCTCGAAGAAATCAGTATTTCTACCAATTGGGATGACGTAATCAGCAATAAAATTCCGCTCAACCAGGTCGCTATAGAGGAAAAAGACTACTATGGCCGCTACATAACCGAGTTTGGAATTGAAGAAAAGCGAATCACCCTGCCCAATGCGGTTGTTGAAGGACAACAATTGCACTTGATGCTTTCAAGGCTCACCTCTCCGGTTCACGGCTTAAACGATTTTTCAAAATTCCCCACTCCTTTTGCCTGTGTTGCTACCAACATAACAAATGGAGAACCTATCACTCTCAACAATGGCAATCTGGCAAAAGCTATGCGAGCCAGCATGGCAATTCCATCTATTTTCTCACCTATTGAAATTGACGGAAAACTGCTTGTTGATGGCGGACTTGTACACAACTTACCTGTTAAGGAAGCAATTGACATGGGAGCTGATATTATTATCGCATCCTATACAGGCGCTCGATTCAAATCAAAGGAAGAGTTAAATGGCGTTCAGGATATATTGAAACAATCTGCATTTGTTACCAGCATTCTCGATTCAAGAGAAGAAATGACCAAAGCTGATTACCTCGTAAAACCAATCTCTGAAAAATTCCAGGCAGCAGACTTCAACAAAGCCGACTCGATCATCAAAATGGGATACGAATCAACAAAGTACATGCTCCCTCAACTTAAAAAATTAGCAGATAGCCTCTACAGCAGCTCGTTTGAAGCAGTAAATGTCGATACTACAGATGTCAAGCTACCCAGTGAGATTAAAATCGACAGTATTGCAATTCGCGGCAACAAAGCCATTTCTGATGAACTCATTCTTGGGAAATTAGGTATAGAACCAAATGATCCTTACAGTATTGAACTACTCGAAAAACGAATCAACGTTGCTTACGGAACCCAGTATTTCAAACGCATTTCTTACAACCTTGAGTTTAGCAGTGACAGTACATCGGTGCTTATTCTCGATATTGAAGAAGTTCCAAAAGCATCAGTTAAAACAGCTCTACACTACGACAATGAAACCGGAATTGGTTTAACGCTGAACCTAACAACCAGAAACGCGATATTTGAAGGTTCGCGAACAATTTTTGAGGTTGATATTGCAGATAATCCCCGCGTTGATCTCAACTATTTCAAATATCTCGGTCAGAACCAAAACATCGCCTACACCATAGGCGGCAAGTTCTCAAACCAAAAAGACATTTCATCATTCGGGGCAAAATCTGGTGTTCTTTACAACGCATCATTCACCGAGGTTAGTTCCGGAATAATGTCCACCAGCTCTCCCAACATTTCAATTGGTGGAAGAATGTTGCTAAACCTTTCACGGCTAAAGCCAACATTCAACCGCGATTCACTCGTCAACATTTACAGTGACCGCTCACTCGCTGCTGAAGGCTTTTTCCTTGTCAACTCAATGGATCGCGTCTTTTTTCCAACAAAGGGAGTAAAAGCTGATATCCGGTACCGGTACAATTTGAGCTCTGACCTAAACGCAGGTATTTCCAGCAATTTATTCTTGCTCGAAGATGCGTTTACTGAAAACTTTTCTCTCAACAATTATCACACCTTAGAATTCAATATTGAAAAGCGATTTAAGCTCCACCCCCATTTTTCAACATATTTAGGCGTTGCCGGGGCCATTCACACGACAGATACAGTCGTTGCATCAGACCGTTATTTTATAGGAGGGTTTACACCAATACTTTCCAATTCAATTTCTTTTTGGGGTGCTGATGTTTACGAGTTTGCCGCTACAAATTTCTCAATGGTAAAAGCCGGAGTTCAATACCAGCCATTCAATAAATTTTATGTGGAGCTACAGGCAAACTATATCCATCCTAATGAACCCTTTCACCGTGTTTTAAAATCTGTAGAGGAACAGCCATTATTGTCTCAGCGCAAAGCTTTTGAAGATGCGTTGGGAGCCGGCATCAGATTGAGCTACATGAGTCCAATCGGGCCTGTTTCCTGTGGTGTTTATCAAAACAGCAACAACCCCACAATCGGAACTTACATCAGCGTAGGATTTAAGTATTGACACTCAGCCGAAAACCTTTGCTTAATGGTTGCGTAATGTTTAATCGCATTAATGTAATTTTGCACCTTAATTCAGGGAGTACTTCTATATGAGTGATGCTATTAAACACGAATGTGGTATTGCATTCATCAGGTTGTTAAAACCACTTGAATATTACCAGGCTAAATACGGAACACCTTTTTACGGAATCAACAAGCTCTATTTGTTGATGGAAAAACAACACAATCGCGGACAGGATGGTGTTGGCGTAGCAAATATCAAACTCGATGTTGAGCCGGGTAAACGCTACATTTCGCGATACCGTTCAATCAGTAACAAACCCATTCAGGATACTTTTGACTATATCAACAGTCGGTTTTCAAAGCTGGATAAGGAAGACCCGATGAAGCTCAACGATTGTGCCTGGCTCAAGGAAAATGTAGCATTTACAGGTGAATTGTTACTCGGTCATTTGCGTTACGGGACTTACGGAAAGAACAGCGTAGAAGCCTGCCATCCGTTCTTGCGTCAAAACAACTGGAAAACCAGAAATTTAGTTGTTGCGGGAAATTTCAACCTCACCAATGTTGATGAACTATTCAACTTCATGGTTGAGATTGGTCAACACCCTAAAGAAAAAGCCGATACTGTTACAGTAATGGAAAAAATAGGGCATTTCCTCGACATGGAAAACCAGGAGCTTTTTGACCATTACAAGAGTTTGGGTTATTCCAACAAAGAAATCTCTGAATTAATAGCTAAAGGCCTCAATGTTGGTCAAATTCTAAAAAGAGCATCAGAGGACTGGGATGGCGGTTACGTCATGAGCGGACTCTTTGGTCACGGTGATTCATTTGTTCTCCGCGATCCAAATGGTATTCGCCCTGCTTATTACTATAAGGATGATGAGGTTGTAGTAGTTGCCAGTGAACGACCTGCGATTCAAACTGCTTTTAACCTCAAAGCTGATGATGTTCAGGAGTTAACTCCCGGGCACGCACTCATCACAAAAAAAGGCGGAACAGTTAGCGAAGAAGAAATCATTGCGCCCAAAGAAAAACGAGCCTGTTCATTTGAACGGATCTACTTTTCGCGTGGATCTGACCAGGATATTTACCAGGAAAGATTAAAACTGGGACGCAATATAGCACCAAAAGTGTTTGATGAAGTTGATCACGATTTTGAAAATACCGTTTTCAGCTTCATTCCCAACACTGCTGAAATCTCGTATTACGGTATGATGAAGGCAGCAGATGATCAACTCAACGACTGGAAAACCGAACAAATTCAATCTCTTTCAAATCCAACTCCCGAAAAAATTCAATCGATTCTCTCCAGAACAACTCGTAGCGAGAAAATAGCCATTAAAGATGCCAAACTGAGAACCTTCATCACACAAGATGAAGCACGTGATGGTTTGGTTGCACACGTTTACGATGTTACTTACGGAGTTGTAAAAGAGGGAACCGATAACCTCGTAATGATCGATGACAGCATTGTTAGAGGAACAACGCTAAGGCAGAGTATTATAAGGATTCTAGATCGGCTCAGACCAAAAAAGATCATTATCGTTTCTTCAGCGCCACAAATACGCTACCCCGATTGCTACGGTATCGACATGGCTAAACTCGGTGACTTTGCAGCATTTAGAGCGGCCATTGAGCTCCTTAAAGAACGCAAACAAGATAAGCTAATTACTGATGTTTACCATTCTTGTAAAGAGCAGGAAAACGCACCTAAAGAGCAGGTGATTAATCATGTGAAACGTATATATGAGCCTTTTACTCCTGATGAAATATCTGACAAAATTGGTGAGCTATTGACACCAAACGGCATTCAAGCTCAAGTCAAATTGATATATCAATCACTCGAAGGTTTAAAAGATGCTTGCCCGCATAACTCAGGAGACTGGTATTTCTCTGGGGACTACCCTACACAGGGCGGAAATAAAGTAGTCAATAAGGCTTTTATCAACTTTGTTGAAGGTAGAGACGAAAGAGCTTACTAAAATATAATTCGGCTGTTTGCGTTTTTACAAAATCTTTAGTGAAATATTTTAAGTCCGTTTAAAGCAAATCTACATTTGGTACAAGTTTTAAAAAACTAACGCTTTATATTTTATTGTTTTGGTAATTCTTTAATTACAAAAAAAGAATTTGCGCCAAATGAATAATAGAATTTTTACGATAATAGCCGTATCCTCTTTGCACTCAATGTACAAGCTCAATCTTACACTGTAGCTAACACTGCAACAAAGAATGAGCCTCATTACAAAATCAAAGTTGACGCTAACCAATTCAACCCCGATTTGAAGTCAACTTTTGAGACGGCACGAACGATACCGGGCAATGCAACATTGCTCGGTATTTTTGAACATCCCTACCAGGCACAAAAAGTTGTTTCAGATTTAAGTATCGAGGCAAAAGTTCAGGCTTTCCGCGGAAATCAACCCATATCAATGAGTGAAAGCTTGATCCTTGCCGGCAATCAAATGAATTTTGATAACGGTTTTTTGATAGGGGAAACCATAATGAACAAAGAGGATGTTGAAAAGCTCCTTTTTTTACAAAAGTGGTGAAGTTAATTTGACTTATAGAGTCGTTATTGGCCCGCATAGCGAAAAGCTTAACCTGCCAACATTATCCCCAAATACAGTGGTTAAACATAACTTATCTGGCGATAAACTGCATTACTATCAAATTGGTAACTACAAAACTAAAAAAGAAGCTATCAGTGCAATGTGCTCAATCGAAGAGGCTGGAGTTCAATCCATCTTTGTAGCGTCTTATTACAATGAAAAAAGAGTATCCACACCACTTGCTAAATTGCTCGAAGAGATGTCTGATACAAAGATAGCTAAACTTTAAGTAAGTTTTCCTTTTTAATTTCTCCTCAGCGGTTTCTCAAAACGAGAGCCGCTTTTTTATTTTCTGGGCTTTTTGTAAACAGGAACAGTTGAACAGGGTTCACCAAACATAATCGACTTCGCGAATGGTTGTAACTTAGCTGTAAGTCTTAAATAGACATTTTCCGGAACCTCAACTTTGCTACAGCCTTTAATGATAACGCGTTCATTATCGTATTGTGAGAAATCAATAGAAGAGATAATTTCCTCAAATATTGTCAACTTAAATTCACGGTCAGAGCCAAAACCAACTCCGCTAGCTATAGGTGACAGCTTAGAGGCGACAAGCATGTATGCCCAGGTGGGAACAATTGCATCAGCCGAGCAAAACACTCGCACAAACTTTCCTTCAAACTTCCTCCAGTCAAACTCATCAGCACTCTTTCTAAACTCTTGTTCACGCAATATGAGGCCTTCATACAAAAAAGGCACAATATCCAATTTTGCGAGTTGTAACTCCGTATAATAATCTTCCAGATCGAGGAGTTTTGTCCTGCTTTTTTTTACTCTATTTACAATTTCTTCAGCCATTACAGCATCCCTAATTCAAGTTTTGCTTCTTCACTCATCATCTCTTGTTCCCATGGCGGCTCAAAAGTAATGGTAACTGCTGCATTGTTGACACCCTCAACCTTGGCTACCTTATCTTCCACTTCTTGAGGAAGCGATTCAGCTACCGGGCAATTGGGAGTCGTCAATGTCATCAAAACCTCAACGTTGGCATCATCACGAACATTGATCTCATAAATGAGACCCAGTTCATAAATATCAACCGGAATTTCAGGGTCGAAGACCGTTTTGAGCATTTCGATGATATCTTCTTCTAATTTTTTCTTATCCATAACTAGTCTTTTGCCTGGTGTGCTAAAGCGTACATTTTTATTTTCTTCACCATATTCGCCAATCCGTTAGCACGGTTAGGAGAAAGGTGTTCTTTTAATCCAATTTCATCGAGCGCATACAGTTCAGCATTGCTGATTTCTTCAGCTTTGTGTCCACTCAAAATTTTGAGCAACAACCCAATGATTCCTTTAGAAATAAGTGCATCAGAATCTGCTTTAAACCTCAGGGTTCCATCTTCATCTTCAGCGATTAACCACACTTTCGATTGGCAACCTTTTACGAGGTTATCCTCAACTTTTTTGTCTTCTTCTAAAGGCTCGAGCTCTTTGCCGAACTCTATGATTTGTTCGTATTTATCCATCCAGTCGTCAAAAAGGCTAAAATCCTCTATGACCTCGTCCTGTTGTTCATTGATGGTTTTACTCATCCTAGCATTCTTTTTGCGCGCTCAACTCCTTTTACGAGTTGGTCAACTTCTTGTTTAGTCGAATATATACCAAAACTGGCTCTCACCGTTCCGGGAATGTTGTAGCGTTCTAAAATTGGTTGTGTACAGTGGTGCCCCGTTCTCACGGCTATACCCAATTGATCGAGCAATACGCCCATGTCGTAAGGGTGGATCTGACCGACAAGAAAACTGATTGCTCCGGTTTTTTTCTCTGCTGTTCCAATGAAACGCAAACCTTCAATCTCAGAAAGTCTTTCGTGAGCATAATCCATCACATCTGCCTCAAATTCATGGGCTGCTTTCCAGTCTAATTCATCGATGTAGTCGATCGTTGCACCCATACCAATTCCGCCTGCAATGTTAGGCGTTCCCGCTTCAAACTTGTGCGGAAGATCGTTGTAAGTTGTTTTCTCGAGCGTGACTTTGTTGATCATGTCTCCTCCTCCCTGATAGGGAGGCATGCCATTCATGATTTCCTCTTTCCCGTAAAGAATACCGATTCCCGTTGGCCCATACATTTTGTGCAAACTGAATGCGTAAAAATCACAATTCAATTGCTGTACATCAACCGGAATATGCGGGACAGCCTGGGCTCCATCCACAACAAAGTAAGCTCCAACATCATGCGCTTTTTCGATCATTTCCTCAACCGGGTTAATCGTTCCTAAGGTGTTGGAAACATGAACTACTGAAACGATTTTGGTCTTTTCAGAAAGGAGCTTTTCGTACTCCTCAAGGTCTAACTCACCATCGTCAGTAATCGGGATGACTTTAAGTTTTGCTTTTTTGCGCTCACAAAGCATTTGCCACGGAACCAGGTTTGAGTGGTGCTCCATGTGTGAGATGATAACCTCATCGCCTTCTTTCACACAATGCTCGCCCAACGAAGAAGCAACGAGGTTAATTCCGTCTGTTGTTCCTTTAGTAATAATGCATTCGTGATCATTTTGGGCATTGATAAAGCGCGCAATTTTTTTGCGTGCCTCTTCATATTTTGTGGTAGCCTCCTGACTCAGCAAATGCACACCGCGGTGAATATTAGCGTGTTCGTGGAGGTAATAATTAGCGATTGCCTCAACAACCTGTTTGGGTTTTTGGCTTGAAGCAGCACTATCTAAAAAAACGAGATCTTTTCCATGCACTTTCCTTGTCAGAACCGGAAAATCGGCTCTGATCTTCTCTATATCAAACTTCACTGCTGCTTCCTTCATCATCTAATCCTGTATTTCTTTACAACGTTCTTCAACCAATGACTCAATCCATTGTTTAAGCGGCTCAATTTCTACAATATCAATCGACTCGGCTGCAAAGGCCTGAATCATGAGTCCCATTGCATCGCCTTTTGTCATGCCGCGAGACATCAAATAAAATAAGGCTTCCTCGTCCATTTGGCCGGTTGTGGAGCCGTGTGAACATTTCACGTCATCGGCATAAATCTCGAGTTCGGGTTTTGAGTTGATCTCAGCCTGCTCAGTCAACAAAATATTTTGGTTCGACTGAAAAGCATTGATCTTTTGCGAGTCGGGTCTAACCAAAACCTTCCCGTTAAAAACGCCTGTGGCTTTACCGCCAATAATTCCTTTGTAATTCTCGTGACTCTCGCAATGTGGCTGGAGATGGTCAACGAATGTATGATTGTCAACGTGTTGCTTGCCGTTTAGCAAGAATGCTCCATTGAGAATTGTTTCGCAATTCTCACCATCAACTGCGATGTTGACATTGTTGCGAACGAGCTTCCCTCCAAATGTGTAAGTCCCGGTTTTGAATCGGCTATTTTTAGCCTGGTAAACCTGCGTTGTTTGAATGTGATTGTTTTTTTCACCGTTTCGCTGCACCTGATAATAAGATGCTTTGGCGTTTTCTTTAACCACAAACTCATTCACGAGATTCGTAAAGCTCTGCCCGTTATCTCCTTCAATTGTGTGAATGATATCGAGCTCGGCTCCTTCTTCTAGAACGAATAGATTTCGCGGTTGGTAAGTAACGCCTTCACCTTCGGTAACATCGATGATGTGAACCGGAAACTGTGGCTTTTTATTCTTTTGGATTTGAACGAAAGCACCTGTTTGGTTGAATGCTGTGTTCAGAGCCGTAAAAATTTCGTTTTTGTGATTGGTCAACGAACCGAGGTAACCGCCAACGGCATCGTGATTTTCAAACCTGGCCTGCGCTGTGGTTTTAATGTCGAGGTCAGAGTCGATAACTTCGCTGAGCTCTGACTGAAACTTTCCGTTGATGAAAACCAACCTGTTTACTTTTAAATCTGGAATGAGGTAGTTTTCGCTCAGAGCCGGATTTTCCACTTCCTTCACCTCAAACTCTTTGTTGAGAATTCCGGCTACTCGTGTGTATTTCCAGGCCTCATCTTTGAGTGTTGGAAACTCCAACTCGCGGAGTGCCTGAAAAGCCTCTTCACGAACTGTTTGCTGCTGCCCGATTGCATCGGCAACAGGGTTTTTCATGAAGTTGGCAATAAATTTATCTTTCTTTGATGTTGTACTCATAATGCTCAATTACGCGTTTACACCTTTGTCTTCTTTCAACCAGTCGTACCCTTTTTCTTCCAGCTCAAGAGCCAGTTCTTTAGGTCCTGACTTCACAATTTTTCCATCGCTGAGTACGTGAACAACATCAGGCACGATGTAGTCGAGCAAGCGCTGATAGTGCGTAATAACGATGAATGCATTGTCCTTTGTGCGGAGCTGATTCACGCCATCGGCAACTGTTTTGAGCGCATCGATATCGAGTCCTGAATCAGTCTCGTCCAAAATAGCGAGTTTAGGGTCGAGCATCGCCATTTGGAAAATCTCATTGCGCTTCTTCTCACCTCCTGAGAATCCTTCATTCACTGAACGATTTGCCAATCGGCCGCTCAAACCAACGAGATCCTGCTTTTCCTTCACTTTCTTTAAAAACTCCTTAGCCGCTATAGCATCTTCGCCTTTGTATTCGCGAATGCTGTTGATCGCCTGCTTGAGGAAGTTCATGTTGCTTACACCGGGGATTTCAACCGGATACTGAAATGCGAGGAAAAGTCCTTCACCTGCTCTTTCGTTGGGCTCGAGATCGAGAAGGTCTTTGCCGTTGAATTTCACATCGCCTTCAGTGACTTCGTATTCTTCTCTTCCTGCTAACACTGATGCGAGCGTTGATTTTCCGGAACCGTTTGGTCCCATGACTGCGTGAATCTCTCCCGGCTTAACTTCGAGGTCAAGACCTTTCAAAATTTCTGTGTCCTCAATGCTGGCTTTTAAATTCTTTATTGATAACATATCGTGATTTTCTCTTTTGTGCTTTAAAAATTAACCTACTGATCCTTCTAAGGTGATTTCGAGTAGTTTTTTGGCTTCTACTGCAAATTCCATCGGGAGCTTGTTCAGAACCTCTTTTGCGTAACCGTTTACAATCAGGCTAACAGCTTGCTCTTCATCCATTCCGCGTTGTTGGCAGTAGAAAATTTGATCTTCTCCAATTTTTGAAGTTGTAGCCTCGTGTTCAACTTTTGAAGAGTTGTTTTTCGTTTCGATGTATGGGAATGTGTGAGCACCACACTTATCTCCGATCAACAGCGAATCACATTGCGAGAAGTTTCTCGCGTTTTTCGCGTTTTTGTTGATTTGTACGAGTCCGCGGTAACTGTTTTCAGAAAACCCAGCTGAGATTCCCTTCGAAATAATGAGCGACTTCGTGTTTTTCCCGAGGTGAACCATCTTGGTTCCCGTGTCTGCGTTCTGATAGTTATTCGTCACTGCAACAGAGTAAAACTCACCTTCAGAGTTGTCGCCTTTGAGAATACAGGATGGGTATTTCCATGTTACGGCAGAGCCGGTTTCAACCTGTGTCCAGGAGATTTTAGAATTGCGTCCATCGCAGAGTCCGCGCTTGGTAACGAAATTGTAAACACCACCTTTTCCTTCTTTATCACCCGGGTACCAGTTTTGTACCGTTGAGTATTTCACTTCTGCATCATCCATCGCGATGATTTCCACAACTGCTGCGTGAAGTTGGTTTTCATCGCGCATCGGTGCTGTACAACCTTCGAGGTAACTCACATAAGAGTTGTCTTCTGCTACAATGAGTGTTCTCTCAAATTGACCTGTTCCCGCTTCGTTAATGCGGAAATAGGTTGAGAGTTCCATCGGGCATTTAACGCCTTTTGGAATGTAGCAGAAAGAACCATCGGTAAACACAGCTGAGTTTAGCGCTGCGTAGAAGTTGTCGTTTGGTGGAACAACCTTACCCATGTACTTTTTCACGAGGTCAGGATAATTTTGAACAGCCTCACTAAATGAGCAGAAGATAATTCCTTTTTCTTCGAGCTTATCTTTGAATGTTGTTTGAACTGAAACCGAATCTACAACGACATCCATCGCAACACCTGCTAACTTCTTTTGCTCCTCGATTGAGATGCCCAGTTTATCGTACATCTCTTTCAACTCCGGATCAACATCATCGAGACTATCGAGTTGTTTCTTTGGCTGTGGAGCTGCAAAGTATGTGATGTCGTCAAACTTCGGCTTCTCGTATTTCACATGAGCCCATTTAGGCTCTTTCATTTTTTTCCAGTTTCGGTATGCTTCTAAACGAAACTCGAGTAACCACTCCGGTTCGTTCTTTTTGAATGAAATTTGACGAATGATATCTTCATTCAGTCCTTTCTCAACTCTATCTGTGTCGAACTTGGAGGTAAACCCGTATTTGTATTTCGAATTCTCTAGTTCTTCAGCTAATTCTGTTTCTGTATACGCCATAATTCACTCTTCTCTTTTAAATTGAAAAACTCTCGCCACAACCACATGTTCTGTTAGCGTTCGGATTCACAAATGTGAACCCCTGTCCGTTTAAGCCACCTGAATATTCCAAAGTGGTTCCGATCAGGTAGAGGTAGCTTTTTTTGTCAACTACTATCTTGATCCCCTGATCTTCAAAAACTTTGTCACCGTCTTTCATTTCAGTGTCAAAGTCCATGACATAGGTGAGGCCTGAACAGCCGCCACCTTTAACTCCAACCCTAATAAATGCCTGACCTTTAACTTCCTGAGCATCCATTAGCCGGAGCACTTCATCTTTTGCTGTATTTGATACTTTTATCATCGCTCCGAATTAACGTTTTATCAATCTTGTTGTTTAATTTAATTTAGATTAATTCTAAATTAAGAGGTTTCTGATCGCAAAATTACCTAATTATTGGTATTGCACCAAAAAGAAAATGTTTTAAATGGAATGGGGTGTCATTAATCTTGGTGGAATTTCGAGGTTTTTTGTTGAATCTCGCTCTGCTGGTGACGTTCAGACTTCGAATAACAACACAGGGTGTTTTTATACCTTTATTCCACTTTAAATCTCTGGCAATATGGATAGCACAAGCCACAATATGATGAGGAAAGTAGAGACGTTTGGTCTTATTATGAGCGTCTTGTTGCTGATTTATTGGGGGCTTGCCTTTTTATGGCCCTCGCTATTTGAATTCACAATTGCTGATGTGATTTTTGAAATGCTTTGGGTAGTAATGATGCTACTTATCTTCTTAGCTCCTGTCTTGTCCGCCACTCTATGGATATGGAGAAAGATGAACCTGAAAAGCATCAGTTTTTATTCGCTACTCATCAATCTGATAACGATTATCATTTTGATTGTTGAAACAACATAGTTTATCACTAGCTATTTTTATTCTACAACAAATCGCTCTACACCTTTTTCACCTTCTTGTGTAGTGATCTCTAAAAAATAAACACCTGCATTGAGTGCATTTACAGAAATTACCTGGTCAGAAAGCATTCCCGCTTTTAACACTTGTCCTGTAACACTTAGAACTTTGAAAGATGATATTTTTAAGTCGCTCTGAATTCTCAGTTGATTTGAGGTTGGGTTTGGAAAGACTTTTACTGATACATCATTCCGAATTTCATCAACACTTACATTAGGATCTTTCGCATAGCAGTTTTCAAAGGATTGCTTTTCAAATAACCTTATTCCTTCTCTCTCAAAACACAAAAGCTGTGGATATGAAACGTCCCAGACCGGAAAGTTTGATGACCCCGGAGACAAAACTCCATAAGTGCTGCCAATACCTTCTAACCAATACTCATCATAAGGGAAGTCACTTTCAGTTTTTACTCTTTTATGAACAATATTGTTAATCATCAAGGTATCAACTGATTCAATAACTACTTCAACCTTTTGTGTCAAAAAAATTAATTGATAAACAGCTACTGTATCACCCACACTTACATCAAAATCGTAAAGAAGGTGTTCCTGGGTGCTATCAGGATGAATAGCATATACTTTTTGAGCATTTGTGTCTTCTCGAACCATGCCTACATAACTCCATTCAGTGTTGGCATCGATAGAGCTGTCCTGGGCAGAGAAATATTTTTGATACGTTTTGCCATTGTAGGTTGAGTCTCCCTCCACTTTGTATTTTGTTTGCCAAACACTCCAAATAGCATTAGAGTCCGGGAAGTGAGTTTGTTGTGAAAACAGACCTGCCGTGATGATGAAAGAGAATATTGTGAGTAAATAGCTTTTCATAGTGTGTTATTTGACGATTAGTTTTTGATTAAGGTTATTAACCAATAAAAACTCATAATACAGAGTTAACCAAAAAAGAATTGTATTGCAAGCTTATTAAGAATGTGTTCCTGAAAAAAGCCTCCCTTTGTCTAATGTGACAACGAATCTCTAAAAAGAATAAATCAGCGCGTTTTCCCACTGGTAGTAAAACTTGTCGATGGGCACAATTGGCCTGAAATCGTAAATCCCGCTAAATGATGTGCTGATAAAAAGATTTTTGACAAGTCTGAAGTTGATTGTGGCGTTTGGCGCAATTCGGGGGTATTTGATGTAGCTATCTGGCCTCGCCTGAACAAACAAACGAAGAGAGAACGTGCTCTTGTTTTTTAAGATGTAGGAGTATTTTACCAATAGGTTAGCTTTGACGAAATTCACACTTACGGGTGCCGGATTTTCTGTTGGTTTGCGATCATCAGGAACGGCTGTCCAACCCCAAAACTCGTTTTCATAAAAAGCTCCCAGCGAAACCGAAAACTGATGGCTCTTTTTGTTGATGAATGTCGATTGTAAATTACCTCCCGCAAGGTAGCGCTCTCTCAATCCACGCGTTACATCCCATTGATACTGGACGAGTGCTTCAGGGAACAGTTTTGAACGAAAGTTCCACAGGTAGCGAAAGTTTGAAGAACCCGTATTCAGAACCTGGTCATCTCCTTCCAGTGTTGCCTGGTTGTTAGCGGTCAGAACCCAAAAGTGTTTCTTCTTTTCGTAAGCCAGGTTCCCGCCAGTTTTGATATAATAAACCAGCTCGTCCTGTTTATTGACATCAAAGCTCAATGAAACCGATCCCGATAGTCGTGCTGTATCGATTACAGAATCGCTGGCTATGGCAAGGGCATCAAACTCGATAATTTGAGCTCTGACCGAAAAACTTAAAAACCCGATTAACAGTAACGTGACAACTCGTTTCATTGGCCTGCAAAATTAGCGATATTCCGTTTTCTTCCTACCTCATCAAATTCCGCTAATTTTGTATCAAATTTCACTTGCATGTTTGAAAATAAGGAAACCACAAATTTGAGTGCTTTTGGTGAGTTTGGTCTCATCGAACATTTGACTAAAAACATCAAAATCAGAAGGTCTTCAACGCTAAAAGGTGTTGGCGATGATGCGGCTGTTCTGGATCTGACCAAAGGAAAAACAGTTGTGTCAACGGATTTGCTGTGTGAAGGCGTGCATTTTGACATGACCTTTACTCCGCTCAAGCACCTCGGCTACAAGAGTATTGTGGTGAACCTTTCAGATATTTACGCGATGAACGCTATACCTTCTCAGGTGACGGTTTCAATGGCTATTTCGAGCCGGTTTACCGTTGAGGCCGTGGAAGAAATTTACCAGGGTATGTTGCTGGCTTGCGATCAATACAATGTTGATTTGGTTGGTGGCGATACAACTTCTTCAATGGCCGGACTCATGATAAGTGTTACAGCCATAGGGGTTGCCAATGAAAAAGATATCGCTTACCGAAATGGCGCTGAGGAAAACGATATTGTTTGCGTGAGCGGAGATCTGGGGGCTGCTTACATGGGGCTTCAGGTTCTGGAGCGCGAAAAAGCTGTTTTCAAGGAAAACCCTCAGGCTCAGCCCGATTTATCAGGAAACGATTACATACTCGAGCGTCAACTCAAGCCTGAAGCGCGAAAAGATGTGATTGATATGTTGGCTGAGCTAAAAATTAAGCCATCGGCAATGATCGATGTGAGTGACGGACTCGCATCTGACCTGATTCATATTTGCAAGCAAAGTGATGTGGGCTGCCAGATCTATGAAGAACGTATTCCGCTCGATCACAACACGATTGATGCAGCCGAAAAGTTCAACCTCAACCCAACAACAGCCGCACTAAACGGTGGCGAGGATTACGAATTGTTATTTACAATAAAGCCTGAGGATTACGAAAAAATCAAAGGTCATGTCGAGTTGCACCCAATCGGCCATATTGCTGATAAAGGTGCCGGCTACCGTATGGTTGCAAAAGGTGATGCCGTTGTTGAACTCACTGCTCAAGGCTGGAACGCATTTGGAAACGAACAACCTAAAGAAGAAGAGTAATGCCCTGGTTAGAACGCGAAAAATTTCCGGGTTTTTATTGGGGTTTGCGAGTTGCTATTCCCTACAATATACTCGGAATAATGATGGGCATCATCGTTCGCTTTGATATGTTTCCAAAAGCACTTGACGATGCTGGGAGCGTCATTACATTTATTTTCATTCCCATCGCTATTCAAATCATGGATTTCGCTTACAACTCTTACTGGAGTATCGTTCAAATCTCCTTTCAGCTCATCGCTACATTCATTTTGTCGTGGGCCATTTTTAGTCCAATCGTGAGTTTAGTCAGAACCACTCTCGGCTACAAAGATTAAAGCATCTCGTTTGCCAGGTTGGCGAGATCTGACCGTTCTCCTTTTTCCAGTGTAATGTGTGAAAACAACTCGTGCCCTTTGAGCTTGTCGATAAGGTATGATAATCCATTTGATTGCTCATCCAGGTAAGGCGTATCGATCTGGTAAATATCGCCCGAAAAAATCATTTTCGTGTTTTCTCCGGCTCGTGTGATAATCGATTTCACCTCGTGCGGAGTGAGGTTCTGAGCTTCATCAACGATGAAAATCACATTTGACAAACTACGTCCCCTGATGTAAGCGAGCGGAGTCACCAAAATCTTTTCTTTGTTGACCATGTCTTCAATACGCTTGTAATGACGATCTGTCTCAGGCCATTGGTTTTTGATGAACTTGAGGTTGTCCCAAAGCGGCTCCATGTAGGGATTGATCTTCGATTTTACATCGCCCGGTAAATAACCGATGTCTTTATTGCTCAGCGGTACAATTGGTCTGGCGAGGTAAATTTGCTTGAATTCTTTTCGCTGCTCAATCGATGAAGCGAGCGACAACAACGTTTTTCCAGTTCCGGCTACACCTTGTAACGTAACGAGTTTCACATTTTCATTCAGCATGGCGTGAATAGAAAAGGTTTGCTCAGCATTTCGCGGACTCACCCCATAGCAAGAGCGTTTTTCAACTCGCTCCATTTGCTTGAGAACCGGATTGTAATAAGCCAAAACCGAACTTCTTTTGCCTTTTAAAATGTAGTAGTGATTGGGGTGAAAAGTGATTTTCTCAAAATCCTCAGCCGGCACCTTTCCTTCCTGAAACAGGGCATCAATCAATTCCTGTTCAACATCATCAACCTGCGTTTTTCCGGTGTAAAGATTTTGCAAATCCTTTACCTTACCCGTTTCGTAATCCTCAGCATTGAGGTCGAGAGACTTTGCTTTTAGCCTGAGGTTGATGTCTTTTGTGACGAGCGTTACCCTTGCGTCAGGCTCTTCCTGTGCCATGGTCAGAGCCGCATTCAGGATCTTGTGATCGTTCTTGTTCGTGCCAAAAATCGAGTCGGTTTTGTTCGTTGGCGATTGCCCATTCATCACAACTTTAAATTTCCCTTTCGACTTCCCGTTGATCGGGTTCCACTTTTGTAATGAGTTCTTCTCAGACAATTTATCGATAATCCTGATAAACTCACGAGCTTCATAATTACGGGTATCACTTCCCTTTTTAAAGTTGTCGAGCTCCTCTAAAACCGTAATGGGAAGGGCTACATCGTTATCTTCAAAGTTTTTAATGGCGTTGTGATCGTACAGAATTACGGAAGTGTCAAAAACGTAAATCTTGCGCTGTTTCTTTTTCCTGGGCATAAACTTAATTTTTGTTTAAAACTACAGAAAACTGTGCTCGATTACTACAGGTTAATGGATTAACAAATTGTTAGGAAGAGGGTTGCTTCGTTATATCATAAAATACGATTGCAGTCATATTTGCGCTTCTGTCTTAAACTAAAAAAACCCCCGACAACAAAACGCTATCGAGGGCTTTATTCAATTATTGAACCTGTTTATTGCACGATCACTTTCTCAGTTTGTTCACCTATTTTGAGCAAGTAAACGCCTGATGAAAATTGATTCACATCAATTACTCCATTTGCCTGAAGAGTTCCTGTTTTAACAACCTCTCCAGTTAGCGAGTAAAACTCATAAGGAGTTGCGTTATTAATTCCTTTAATGAACACTCGATCATTTGCGGGGTTTGGATAGACAACCACCTCATTTTTTCTCAATTCTTCAAAGCCTGTTGAAATACAATCGTAATTTATAAGTTCTTCAAGTGTGTTAATTCCTTGTGCATTTTGTGTGATTTGATAGAACTCTGTAGAGTCAGTCGTTGTTCCTGAAAAAGACTGTAGCATTCTCATAATAGGAGGCTTGATATCACAAAAGTCTTCTAAAGCATAATTGTATTTAATTGCAATAGCCGAAACTCCAATATCTTCTGGCGATTCAATATTAATAACACTTAAGTTCTCATTAAAAATAAAGCCTCCTAGTTCATTATTATTTTCAATGCCACCAAAAGCAAAGTTTAAATCCAAATAAACTGAGTCTAACTTTCTATTATTTTTAATGTTTAAGAGCACTATCCATTCATTATCAGTTGAGCTAAGATTAATATTATTCAAGCTATCGTTATCCTGAATAATAATTTGATTATTTAAGCCAGGACTTGAAGGATCAACAAGATTTGGTGCATTCACTTCAATGGAGTTGATTTCATCACAATTGGTTACTTCAAAGTCAATGTGTTTATAATCAGTATTAAACACAAGATCTCCAGAAACAGGTGTTTTTTCGAGGATAAATCGATATACAGAAGAATTAATAATTGGGCTAACATCAGTCAGTAATGGGTTATTAACTGATGCAAAACCTCTTATTTCACATGATTGAGCAACGCTTGTAATACTGTTAACCCTTGTGTCAAACATATATAAGTACAAGGTATCTCCATTTTGCCCTAAAGCAGAAATATCATGGATCTGTTCGTTTAATGGAAGGGTTGTGTCATTTTCCAAATATATTCTGTAAATATCATAATAATCTAATGCTATTCCATTTGCTACACTATCTACATCTGCCTGGGAGTTAATATTGTCATATAGTTTTGCCTGTCCATTTGACTTCATGCTAAAAGCGAGAAGTGCTATTATTGCTAATATATATCTCATAACTAATTCATTTTATTGTTCAACATTTTGGTTTGATATTGCTTCACCCGAGAAAGTTCCTATTCTTGAGCCAATATAGCAAAGTGATTTTTACGTGTCAAGTTTTTTTAAATCACAATGATTAAGGCAACTAAAACAAACTGATGTTGCTTCATTCTAACCTTTCCTAATCTTAAGTTGATTGGACAACAATGATTAATTATCTTAAAGTTTAACAAGCTTTTTGGTCAGAACACCATTTTCCGTTTTTAGATTGAGAAAATATGTTCCCCGCGAAATATTGGTAAGGTTAATTGAATTGTACCCGCTTTTGACTTTTCCTGTTTTGATGATTCTTCCAGATAGCGATAGAATTTCCCAACTTCTAAAATTGGTTTCATTATTCAACTTAAACTTCACGAAATCACTTGAAGGATTTGGAAAAACAGAAACTTTATTTTCAGATAAACCAGCCCTTTCATTGATGAACAACGGAATATCAAGCCAAACAAGCCAGTTATCAACTGATTGACCATAGGCCGGTTCAGACTTCATACCTGAAGCTCCTGAAGTTGATCGACCAGCAATAAAGAGTTGATTGTTATCCAGTAGTACAGCCTCTGAAGCAAAATCATTCACGCTTCCTCCTGTCCTAAAGGTCCAGTCAATATTGCCAAGAGTATCGAGGTTGAAAACTACATAATCCATATCCCCGTATTCCGGGTTACTACCAATATTGCCTGTACCAGGTAAAGCATTGGAAGAGCCAACAACATAAATATCATTATCTCCTGAAGCTATAATCTCGCTGTTAAAGTCTTCTCCATTTTGATCACCGCCAAGAGAAATTTGCCAGTCAATTTCAAAATCTTCATCTAACTGTAGCAGCCAGTAATCGCCACTACCCACTATTGAAACAGTTTTGTTTCCTGAAAATGTCGATCTTGAATAACCAACCAGGTAAGTTTTCTTTCCATTTCGAGTCATTCTAATTTCTGTCTCAAAATCACTGCCCCCATAAGAGTAATCCCCAATTCTATTTCCATTCGAATCGAGTTTTAATAACCAAAAGTCTGAAGCCCCATAACTTTGGGCTGTTTTACCTAAGCCTTGTGGAGAATCGGAAATACATGCTGTATAATAATTCCCAGATGAACCCTGGGATATAGATTTTGCCCGGTCATAACCCGTTCCACCTAAAGTTTTATTCCATTGAATTGTTCCATTATTAATATTCAATTTCACCAGCCAAGCATCAACAGCTCCTCTGAGTGGCTCTGTTTTATCACCAGATATAGAAGAAAGTGAGTGCCCACAAAGTAGCAATTGGTTATCATTTGTTATTAATCCTTTAGACAAATACTCAAGAGTATCAGCACCAATAGACACGTCCCATAACTTGTTTCCCTGTAAGTCAGTTTTTACTACCCAATAATCATCATCGCCTTTATTTATTGATGTTTTATTACCTGAAACGCTTGATTCGCTATCTCCTAAAAGGAAAAGATGATTGCCGTGAATTACAATATCTTTTGCTCGATCAATTTCATCACCTCCAAAGGTGCGATCCCACAAAAAGCTACCGTTTTCATCTAACTTGTAGAGCCAATAATCTGATCCGCCATAAGCCGTATCAGTCTTTAGCCCATTATCCTGTGCTGTATTTGTACCGGAGGTAGTCAAACAATACATTGATCCGTCACTTGCCTCAACACAATGCACATCAAATTCAATTGATTTTGACCCCACTGTGAGGTCTCGAGCTTGTTGAATTGACTGAGAATTAGATGAGTTAACAACGGACAAAAAGCCTAAGAAAGAAATTAATCTGAATAAGTACATGGTGAATATTTGAAATGGTAATTTTCAAATATATCAAATCAATTCACAAACCAGGTATTGAATAAAGCAAGAGCTATGAGTATATAGAAAAGCGATTCGCGCATCCAGGCTATCCTCGCGTAATAAAAGTAATTCGCAATCATAATAGCCAATGGCGCTACCATTAAGTGGAGTTGTTGGTGCGTTTGCACATTAAAAATGTACCAGCTCAACAACACAAGAATCATCCACCAAAGCAATAAAAGGTAACTTTTACGAACTCTCACAATATTCAATCGAATGCTTTTGAAAAAAGAAGGGAGAACGATCATTAAAACCAAAAACAACTCAACAGCCAAAATAACTGTAGCCCCCTGAAAAAGGCTGATATCATGAATAACTGAATCGCTTATTTTAAAAGGTGACTCCCAATCTGCACCAGTAATGTAAATGATCGCATAATAAAACAACCAGGGTGTTGCGGCTCCTATCAATGTCACAAAATGATCACGCCAAACGAACGATTTAAAATATGCGAGTCCGGCAATCACCATAACAATGGCACAAACTGCAGGAGCATAAAAGAGTGAGCCAATTCCCACGTAAAATGCCGCATCAAAGGCTTTGCCTCTGGTATTTGTTTGCTGAGGAATCTCCAAAACTTTCTTCATAGCAAAAAGCAAAAAGAAGTTAGCGATCAAAGCCGGAGAAAGAAATAACTGCTCAGCAAAAAACGAAGCCATGATCATGTAAGCGATCAAAGGCGAACTACTCACTCGTTCTAGTAATCCGCGAGAATTGATAATCGCATTGAATAAAAACCCCTGAATAATCACAATTACAGTAGCCAACAACCACTCAAACCATGGAGCAAATAACACCCAGGTAAATACCTTTTGAAAAAGCGGAGTTGAATACCAGTGGTTGTGATCAAAATGAACATCGCCAAAAAAGGCAAGCCTGGTAATCACTACAATGAGTGGCGCCAGAAAAAATGTCGCGGGCTGACTTGTCTTGAAAAAATTGGCTGTCATGACTACAAAGAAAAGCAGACTTTTAGAAATAGCGCTGTTCATTGGTCAGAACCGCAAAAAACATTTACCACAAAAATGGAATTGCTATTTTTTTGGCTATTTTTGCCACAAAAGGACGAAATTTTTAAGCTATGACCTGGAACGAATTAATATATGCGATAGGTGATTTTGTAACACTTACTTTTGAACTCCTCAAAGCCGGGAACAACTACGTAAACTGGTTTTTCATTGTATTAATCGCAATTGTGCTTACCGGCTGGGTTGTTATGCAACAGAAGTACAACAAAGAAGCTAAAGAAAACGGAACGTTGATGTAAAATCGTTCCATCAAGATAATATTAAAAGGCTGATTCGGTGAATCAGCCTTTTTTGTTTTAGAGAATATCTTTTCCGATATCAGTTCGGTAGTACTTTTTATCGAAGTTGATTTTAGCAGCTATCATCATTGCCTTTTCAAGGGCTTTTTCTCTTGTTTTTTCAAGAGCTGTAACAGCGAGTACTCGACCTCCGGCCGTAACAACGTTCTCGCCATCGCGTTTTGTTCCGGCATGGAAAATCAGCTCATCGCCACTTTCATCTAACCCACTGATAACTTTACCCTTCTCGTATTTCTCAGGATATCCACCTGAAACAAGCACCACAGAAACTGCGGCTTTGTCATCAATCTCGCAGGTCATTTCACGTAGGTTCTGACCGTTAACTGCTTCAAAAAGTTCAACTATATCTGATTTTATTCGCGGTAACACAACTTCCGTTTCAGGATCACCCATCCTGGCATTGTACTCCACGACATAAGGATCTCCGCCAACATTCATCAACCCGATGAAGATAAAACCTTTGTAGTCGATCCCTTCAATCCGCAAACCATCAATAGTTGGAATGATGATGCGGTTTTTCACTTTTTCGAGAAATTGCTCATCGGCAAAAGGAACGGGTGAAACAGCTCCCATTCCGCCAGTGTTGAGGCCTGTATCGCCCTCACCTATTCGTTTGTAGTCTTTTGCTTCAGGTAACAGGACAAAGTCTTTTCCATCGCTGAGGACAAATACCGAAAGTTCAATTCCGTCTAAAAACTCTTCGATCACGACTTTTTCAGATGCTTCGCCAAATTTCCCGTTGAGCATGTTTTCTAACTGCTCGCACGCTTCTTCCAGTTCTTTCACGATCAGAACCCCTTTGCCGGCTGCTAGTCCGTCAGCTTTCAAAACGAACGGAGGATTGAGCGAACTCAAAAAGTTTTTGCCTTCATCAATCGAGTTCTTTGTAACCGTTTTGTAGCGAGCTGTAGGAATTTGATTTCGCTGCATGAATTCCTTTGAAAAATCTTTTGATCCTTCGAGCTGTGCTCCTTCTTTTCCAGGTCCGATTATAGCGACATCTTTCAGCTTTTCATCTGCCTTAAAAAAGTCGACAACCCCTTCAACAAGAGGCGCCTCAGGCCCTACAACAATCATTTCAACATTGTTATCTAAAACAGCCTTTTTGAGACCTTCAAAGTCTGTTGGTGCAACATCGAGGTTTTTCCCGATTTCCATTGTACCGGCATTACCGGGTGCAAAAAAAACGTTTTCAACTTTTGGGCTTTTCTTTACTGCCCAGCCAAGCGTGTGTTCTCTTCCGCCAGATCCTATTACGAGTACGTTCATATTCTAAATTGATGAGAGGGCAAAGAAACGGTGTTTTTGGGATTAAAAGGGGGTGTATCAAAAGGCGTTTTAAAATTCAAAATTCAGTTTATTGTAATATAACTTCCTAAATCAGCTATTTAACTTTTAACGAATAGCCTTTTAATACCGAAAAATGATAGATTTTTCGGTATTGATACACCCCCTGAATAATTCAATCCTTCTATTTCTTCACTCGTTTAATGCTACAACCGAGTGCTTTTGATGTTTGAGGTGAAATTTCTTTTCCTGAAGCCATCGCTGTGATTGCATCTTTCAGGTATTGCTTTTTCACTTCATCTTTATTTTCATAATTATCATCAATCGCTCCTTTGTAAACGAGCTTGAGGTTTCGGTTAAGCAAGAATACATGCGGAGTTGTTTTGGCTCCAAATGCATCGGCAATTTTGTGATCTTTATCGATTACGTAAGGCATTGTGTAGCCTTCTTCCAGAGCGTGAGCTTTCATGTTCTCCGGTGAATCTTCATCGCCTCTAAATGCTTCATTTGAATTAATGAGTACCATACCTATTTCTTCGTTTTTAGCCATTTCATGAATTTCGTTGTAACGATCTTCCCAGGCTTCAACAAACGGACACGTATTACACGAAAAAACAACGAGTAAGCCCTGTGGCTTTAAGTATTCACGAAGCATTTTTTCATCACCATCGAGCTCTGTTACTTTATGATGGAGACCTTCTGCTGTTTCACCTATTTCAACTCCCTTTTTTGGGGCGAAGGCAAAGAAAGCAGCAATTAAAAGCGGAAATATGAATAGTTTCTTTTTCATAATAATGTTGTTTGTGTCTTTATCAATTTGATTTATAAACGTACTGGTTTATTCGGAGATGCTTAATCACTCATCCAAATTTAAGTTATTTAGATCGTTTTCAGTCTTTAAAAATGTTAATCGCGTGTTATAATGCCCTCTTTCAATGCGGTTCTGACCAAAGCCGCTGAATTGTGAATGTTGAGTTTTCGCATAATATTCGTTCTGTGCGTGTCCACAGTCCGGTGACTGATATTGAGCGCTTCAGCAATTTCCCTATTCGTATTTCCCTCCGCAATGAGGGCAATGATTTGGATTTCTCTTTTTGTCAATTGTTCTTTCACCAAAGATGACCGCTTACCGGTTTTAATTTCAGAACAGTAAGTACCTCCGCAATTCACTTTTTCAATGGCCTCAACTAAATCTTCAACCGGGCTATTCTTGAGCACATAACCGCTTGCCCCCAACTGCATAACGCGTTCTGACACTGCTTTTTCAGCAAACATGGTGATGGCTATTGTTTTGATTGAGGGGTATTCCTTTTTGAGAATTTTGATTGTTTCAAAACCGTCCATTACGGGCATGTTCAGATCCACCAGCGCTACATCTGGCAAGAGTACATCAGCATACCGGAGGAGTTCTTTTCCATTTCTCGCTTCAGCGAGAACTTCGATATGCGGAACTCCATCGAGAAGACTCTTAATTCCCTCAGCCACGAGTTCGTGGTCGTCAGCCAGTATGGTTCTGATCGTTTGCATCACCTTTCAAAGGTAATGTTAAAGTAGCAATTGTTCCTTTAGTTGCGCCCGGCTCAAAACCGATGTCTCCATTGAGTGTGTTCGCCCTGCTACGGATGTTCAACAATCCTTTGCCTTTTTGGGAATCTTTTTCGATATCGGGCAAGAAACCTTTACCATCATCTTCAATTGTTATGACCAGGTCCTTTTCATTTCGGTAAAGGTTGATGTCAATTTTATTGGCTCCCGAATGCTTTACTATGTTGTTGAGCAATTCCTGAACAATTCGATAAGCGCTTAGTTCAACCATTTCAGGGAGTCTATCCTGGCTTTTCATGCCGTAAAAGTCAAACGTGTAACTCATGTTTGAGTTATTGAACATGTTGCTGAGGATATCCTGTAAGCCTGATATCAACCCGAATTGCTGAAGTCCTTTGGGCATCATTTCATGCGAAATGGTTCTCACTTCATCACAGGCTTCATTGAGGTATTCAATGGATTGCAAGAAGCGCTTTCGCTGGGTTTGATTTTGAAAGTGGAGTGAATCGTAGAATCGCTCAAATGACATTTTGAGCCCCGTAAGTGTTTGGGCAACTCCATCGTGCAGGTCTCGGGAAATACGTTTACGCTCAGATTCGAGAGCACTTATAAGAGCTTTAAGACCTTCTTCCTGTTCACTGATGATTGCCTTTTGGAACTCTCGTTCACGCTTCATTGACACCCTTTTGTAGGCTCCGTACAACACAAAGAAGCTCAACAAAATGAAAATGATCAGGTAGATGATTTGATTTCTACTTTGCTCGAGTTCCATTTCCTGTCTTGACAACTTGAGTTGATCAATTTCTTTTTCCCTGTTCAGTGATTTGATTTCCCGCTCTTTTTGCTCCGTTTCATAACGTGTTCTCAACTCGGCAATTTTCTCGGTCATGCGCGCATTGAGCATTGAATCTTTGAAAGCGATATAACGATCTTTGTATTCAAGTGCTTTCTCAAATTCATTGAAGTGAGCATGCATGTCTGACAGGCCTTCCATAGATGCTGTTATCTCGGCCAGCCCATCAATTTTACGAGCTGTTGAAAGACCAGCTACAAAGTACTCATTAGACTGAGCTTTGTTGTTCAACATCATGTAAGTATAACCGAGATTTGTTTGTAACCTGGATACTTCTTTTTGATCGTTGAGAGACTTATTTATTGCGAGCGACTTATTGAAAAACTCGAGCGCTTTTTTGTACTTTGTCTCGTAATAATAAACGTTTGCTATATTGTTAAGTGCCTTTGCCAGCCCTGCTGAATCTGCGTTTTTCTCAAATACCTTTTTAGCATTTTCGAAATAATCCAAAGCTCTTTCCGGCTCCGTTTTGGTAAACATGGTACCCAGGTTGACATAGCTATTGGCTACTTTGGTATTGTATCCATTTTCACCGTAAATCTTTTTGGCTTTTAGCGTGTAGGACTCTGCCTGATCGAGTTTTTTCAAGCTCTGGTAAATAGAGCCGATATTTCCGTAAATATCAGCAGCTTGGAGCATGTAGTTTTGGTTTTCGTAATACCGTGCAGATCTAAAATAGGCCTGGAGTGACTCTTCATATTTACCTAAATGAAAAAAGCAGTTGCCCAGCAGTTTATCAATTGTTGCTTCTGTAGATTTATCATTTGTAATACTGTTGAGCTTCCTGGCTTCTTTAGCTGTTTCAAGTGCATCTTTGAGTTCACCAACTTTCAACTGAGTATTTGACTTTAGGATTTGTGAAGCAATTTGTTGGCCAACGAGATCGAGTGAATCGGCCATTCTCATGCTCAATCTCAATTGTTTAGAGACAGAAATAAAATCGTTGAAATGGTAGTAGAAATAGGCTTTCTTGTAAAAAGTTTGGGCCCAGAGACTGTCGTTTTGGCCCTTTGTTCGCTTCTCCACCTTATCCAATAGGAAGAAAGCCTCTTCCTTTTTATTTTCCAAAACCTTGCCGTAAGCCCTGAGGTATTGTGAATTGGCAAAAGCTTCAAGCCCCTGATCAGCTTTACTGATCAACTCAGCGTAATGATAGACGCTATCAGTATTTCCCTTTTCGTAATGGAGTTGACCAATTTTTGTGAGAATAGCAATTCGGTCAGAACCGGAGTTAGCCTGCCGGAGTTGCTCCGTAAGCTGGCTTCGGTTCTGACCGAAAATTAAAACTGGCACAAGCGCCCAAAACAGTACTGCTATATTTTGATACTTAAACAGCATAGTTCAGGCGAAAGATAAACATTTGTGTGAGTTATTGAACCACTTGTTTTATAGTGGAATGTTTCCGTGCTTTTTCTTTGGTAGATTATCCACCTTGTTTTCCAACATTTTAAATGCTTTGATGAGTTTTTCACGTGTTTTTTCAGGGACGATCACTTCATCAATATAACCACGAGCTGCTGCATTGTATGGATTAGCGAACATCTCAGCATATTCTTCATCTTTCTCTTTGAGTTTTGCTTCAGGATCGTCAGCATTTTTGATCTCATTCCTGAAAATGATTTCTGCTGCTCCTTTAGATCCCATCACTGCAATTTCAGCCGATGGCCATGCGTAGTTCATATCAGCACCAATATGCTTGGAGTTCATCACGTCATAAGCTCCACCGTAGGCTTTACGCGTAATAACTGTCACACGTGGTACAGTTGCTTCACTGAACGCATAGAGCAGTTTAGCTCCGTTGGTTATAATCGCATTCCATTCCTGGTCAGTTCCCGGAAGAAAGCCCGGTACATCTTCAAATGTTAAAAGCGGAATGTTAAACGAGTCACAGAAACGCACAAAACGTGCTCCTTTACGTGATGAATTGATATCTAGCACGCCTGCCAGTACAGCCGGCTGATTCGCTACAATCCCGATCGTTTTTCCTGCTAAACGGGCAAAACCAACTACAATGTTTTCAGCGAAATCTTTATGAACCTCCATGAATGAATCTGAGTCAACAGTGCCATTGATCACTTCGCGAATATCATACGGCTGATTTGCACTGTCAGGAACTATATCATTTAATTCTTTACGAACTTCATCGCCCGGTTCATAAGGTAATGATGGAGGCTCTTCCTCGCAGTTTTGCGGGATAAATGAGAATAATTCCTTTATTTGATTGATCGATTCAATTTCATTAGCGGCCGTGAATTGTGTTACACCACTCTTGGTTCCGTGTGCACTGGCTCCACCAAGTTCTTCTGATGTCACTTCTTCGTGCGTAACTGTTTTTACAACATTTGGCCCGGTTACGAACATGTAAGAGGTGTTTTCCACCATGAAGATGAAATCGGTGAGAGCCGGAGAATAAACGGCACCACCGGCACAAGGCCCCATAATTGCTGACAATTGTGGAATAACGCCAGATGCTCTTGTATTGCGATAGAAGATATCAGCGTAACCACCAAGCGACACTACACCTTCCTGGATTCTGGCGCCTCCTGAGTCATTTAGCCCGATCAACGGTGCTCCGTTTTTCATCGCGAGATCCATGATCTTCACAATTTTTTCGGCATGTGCTTCAGCAAGTGAACCTCCCAGAACGGTAAAATCCTGTGAAAAGACGTAAACGAGCCTACCGTTAATTGTCCCGTAACCGGTAACAACGCCATCACCCAAAAACTTTTGTTTATCGAGACCAAAGTTAGTTGAGCGGTGAGTCACCAACATGCCCATTTCTTCAAAAGAATCTTCATCCAAAAGGAAGTGAATCCTTTCACGGGCAGTTAGTTTACCTTTTTCGTGTTGCTTTTCTATTCGTTTTTCGCCTCCGCCTTTTTGGGCTTCTTCGATTTTATTCTTGAGTTCCTCTATCTTTTTATCCATACATCTAGTCTATAATGCGGTGTAAAAATAGAAAAGTAAGATCAGTTAACCCGATTAGAATTGGATTTATCCAGATTTGTAACGTCAAAAACTAAAAAAGGAGAAACCGAGCAGCTTCTCCTTTCATGTTATTTTATAACTTTTCTCTTACTCTTCTTCCAGAGCTTGCTGGAGTTCATCAGTTAATTCGAGGTTGTGATACACCGTATTCACATCATCATCATCTTCAAATTTCTCGATAACGTTCAGAACCTTTTTGGCTTTCTCCACATCCAGAGTTTCAGTATTGTTAGGTATACGCTGAACTTCAGCACTCTTTACTTCAATGTTCAACTCTTCCAGCTTACTGTTCATATTCCCGAAGTCATCGAAAGAGGTGTAGAGTGTGATTATTTCATCATCAGATTTATCCATTTCCTCGAGTCCGGCATCAATGAGTTCCATTTCCAATTCTTCTAAGTCTTTGCCTTCAATTTTTTCGCGTTTGATTTCAAACACACCTTTTCGGTCAAAGATGAACTCAAGGGAGCCTTTAGTTCCCAGAGAACCTCCATGCTTATTGAAGATAGATCGCACATTAGAAACGGTCCTGTTGTTATTATCAGTAGTGGTTTCTACAACAACTGCAATGCCGTTTGGAGCATAGCCTTCAAAGTGAACCTCAGTGTAATTTTCACCATCAGCTCCACTCGCTTTTTTGATAGCTCGCTCAATAGTATCCTTGGGCATGTTTTGGCCCTTGGCATTTTGAACTGCCAATCTCAAACGCGGGTTGCTTTCTTCGTCAGGTCCGCTTTCTTTAACCGCTACCGTAATCTCTTTGATAAGCCGTGTAAAGATTTTTGCGCGTTTTTTATCCTGTGCTCCTTTTCGGTGTTTTATGTTTGCCCACTTACTGTGTCCTGCCATGCCATTTTAATTTTGGAAGGTCAAAAATAAGAAAACCGTCAGTTAAAGGAAAAACGGGGCAACCATTAATCTTTGAAAGAATTGACGAAGCTAATTCCAAAGGTTATAGGATACATTTCAGGTCCTTTACCACTTTCAAAAAGCGGAACTGCTGAATAAGTTGCAAACAGATTAATTGGGCCATACCCTATTAACCCTCTCAAATCAGCAGTGAACTGATTTGTATTCCAGTTTCGGTTGTAATTAGTCTTCACTTTTTGTCCATCATCAAAGTACTTGACACGATATGTTTGGAAGAGACGCATACCGCCTAACACCCCAACACCTAATCTAAAGGCTTTTGCCGGGTCTTCATTTGTGTTGAAATGCAGCATGAGTGGAACTGTCAAATAACCGGTTCTGAACCTGTTTTTAGCGTAATCCTGACTCTGTTGTTCAAAAGCCATTACCGAATCATTTTGCTTTGTAACAAAGTAGTTGTTTTTGAGGGTGAAGTTCTTTACAGTGTATCCCAGTCCGGTTGAAAATTTCACATACTCTTTAAAGATTCTAACATCCATTTCAAATGGATTGATTGACCAGTTGATTGAAGAAGCAGGGTCAATCTCAAACCCTTTAATGGCATCTGGCACATCAGTGTCGAGTTCATTTTCAGTGTAACTCGCCCAGGTAAAACCAAATTCAATTCCTTCAAAAACTCTGTTCCTCCCTTTTGAGAAGAAGCTTACAACTCCATCATCAGCTGTGTCTGAATCTGTTTTTTTGATGTTGAGTGAGTTCTGACCAAAATTTAAGCTGCTGAATAACAGACCACCTGCGAGTAAAAGTAAATTTAGCTTTTTCATAATTGTTGTTTTAGTACATTAAAAAAACCCTCTCCAATTAAGAAGAGGGTTTTCAATTATCAATATCTATGCCGATCTATCGTATCAGGTTAATATATCCTGTTTGTTCTTTGAAATCGCGTTCATCGGTAGCATCGTTTGCTGTTATTTTCCAAACATAGCTTCCCGCTGGTGCCGGATTTCCGCCATTCACTGTTCCTCTCCAGCCAATATCCAGCGTATTGCTCTGGAAGACTACTTCTCCCCAACGATTGAAGATGATCATGCTAAAGCGATCAGGATTTACTCCTATGGCTTCGGCTTTGAAGATATCATTGAGACCATCTCCATTTGGCGTAAATGAGTTGGGAACGTAGAGGTTGAACTCTGCACCAACTCTCAAGGTATTAGTAACTTCATCAGTACATCCTTCAGCATTCATCACTGTTAAAGTAATCGGGTATGTACCAGAGTCGCCTTCAACCGGCATCTGGAATACAGGGCTTTGTTCCTGTGAACTACCAAGGCTTGCAAAATCCCAGTCCCATTCAACAGCATCATCAGTCGATTGATCCTGGAATTGGATCATCGTATTAAAGATTGTTGTTGGGTTTGGAGTCATGCTAAACTCGGCAATTGGGTTCTGAATAACATTGAAGTAATTGTTGATTGTTTTAGAATCAACACAACCATCGGTTGTTGTTACTTGCATCGTTACATCGTACTGACCTGCTGGCAAGTCAATGATCTCAGCTGTAAAGCCAGAAGCTGTAATTTCATCCCCTATTTCCCAGCTTATTGACTGTGCATTTTGTGTTTGATTTGTCAAAAAGTTGGTATAGGGTGCGCAACCTTCTAGCGTATCACGAGCAGACCAATCAACTTGAGGAAGAGGATTAACATTAACCCTAATGGTATCAGTTACTGAAGGTGAGCCACAATCATCAGTGAGCTCAACCGTATAGGTTGTTGAAGTTTGTGGTGAGGCGGTAACACTTTGTCCAACACCCCCACTGAGTCCAGTTATCGGAGACCATGTGTAACGATATCCGCTACCTGATCCGCCACTCCCTATTGCGCTAATGAAGGTTTCTTCACCAGGGCAAATATTGACTTCATCTTCAAGTTCCACTTCGAGTGAATCCCTGATTGAAATTTCAAAGACTTCAACATTTGATGCGCAACCGTTTTCATCTTCAGCGTAAACAGCATAGCTTGTATCCTGGCCGGGGCAAACAGTCACTACCTGACCATTACTGCTAGCTCCTGTCCATACGTAGCTGTACTGACTTCCTGTACCTCCACTAGCAAATGCTGATAAATTGATACAGTTGCTGGCACATATAGTTTTTTCATTGAATGGAACGCTTACTTCAACCGGAGAAGGTTCTATCAGGCTCGCTTCACCGAGTACCTGACATCTGTAAGCAGAGTCTCGAACCACAACATCATAGGTTCCCGCTGTTAAGCCTGTAAAGTTATTGCTCGACTGGAAGCTTTGTCCTCCGTCAATGCTATAGTAATAAGGCACTCGCCCACCTCTTGCGTAGATTTGGATCTGACCGTTATTGTTTCCATTACATTCGAGATCTCTTTCGGCTATTGAATCGATAACCAGTTCATCAGGCTCAGAGATCGTAAATGTAGTATCAGCAACACAATTATTGTTATCAGTTACCTCAAGTACATAGGCCGGGCCAGAACACAAGTTCCATGAAGTAGAACTATTAGAACCATAGCCATTCCAATCAAAAGCATATGGCATAACACCACCACTTACGGTAGCTGAAGCCTGACCGCCACAAGCTTGAAAGCATGTATCGTTCTCAACTGTAAGGTTGATATCAATTTTACTCGGTTGAGTAAGGTTGATAACCTGTGGTGCCGTTTCACACTGGAATGAATCACGAACAATTACAACATAATTATCTGCTAGCAAGGAATCAAAAGTTCCAAACGGAGCCCAGGTATTTCCATTATCTATACTGTACTCAAGTGGAGGAGTGCCTCCATGAGCATACACATCAATTGAGCCTGTGTAATCTTCAAAACAATTTAAGTTTTCGGTAATAATAGAATCTACAAATAATTCACCGTTTGTCTCGATTATTGCTTCTTGTGATAGTGTGCGACAACTATTTGCATCCTCAATCACAATATCAAAAGTATCAGGATCAAGACCTGAGAATAATTGACTCCCCTGAAAAGTCATTCCACTATCAATACTGTAAGTATATGGAGTAGCACCATTAGAAGCATAAATATCTATTTCACCATTTTGGGCACCAAAACAGGTCACATCACTTAAAATGGCACTGTCTAATACAACTCCGGGATCAATAATTGTATCGTAAGCTGCGGGAGAAATACAACCGAGTGAATCCTGGACATAACCCGCGTAATAGCCGATAGGCAAATTATTAAATTGATTACTTGCCTGGTAACCCGTCAATGAGTCAAGGCTATATTGATAGGGTGGAAAGCCACCTTGCTCTGTTAAAGTGATTGAGGCTGTTGAATCAACACAGTTAGGATTATTCCACGATAAATTTTGCACTTCAACATCACTTACTTCAACAGTCATACTATCGACAGTTTGACAGCCACAACCATCATCGTAAACCAACTGGTAAGTGGTGGTTTGTTGTGAACTTCCCACGGTCAGAACCGGATTGGGCGATGACGGGTTATCAAGCCCAGTTGTAGGAGACCAACTGTAAACGGGTGTTCCGGAACCACATGGAACGGTACCTGTTGCGCCAAGTGTTAGAGTGTCTCCGCGACACAACATTGTATCAGGACCAAGATCAATTTGCCTAACACTTACCGTGATCGTATCCATATTTTGACACGAGCCCGGCAAATTTGAAGTAACCTTATAGGTTGTTTGATTAGTTGGCTTAACCCACACGTTACTACCATCAGTACCCGTAGTATCACTAAAGTTTTGTCCCATGATCATAGAATCTCCTGATAAAACCTCCCACGTGAAAGTGTCTCCTCCAATTGGATTGAGGAATAGTGTGTCAAGGAAACCACATAAAGTATCATCTGGCCCGACATTCGTTGATGGTATAGCCGTTATATCAAATTGCACACTCGCAATACCCGATAACGGACAGGCATTATCTGAAGCAAATATTGTAAATACATTGAAAGGAGGTGCTCCTACAGGAACTGTTCCAGAAAAGTGCATTGTAGCAGTATCACCTACGGGTGCATTTGTACTTGTGGTAATAGTTAGGTTTGGAAAAACGGATAAAGCATTTGTCGTTAATTCTACTGAATCACCAAACAACTGAGTCGGTAATAATGAATCAGCAAATTGGATATCAAACGAGAAAGATTGACCGTAACACGCCTGAATCGAGTTGGAATCAACCTGTGTCCCTGACCCACTAAAGTTTTGAATTCCCGGGTCTAACATATAAGGCGGTGTATTACCACAGTTAGCTGCCGGTAAAATACTAAATTGAATATCCCTACAAGTAGTCCCAATCAACACCCCATTGCGGTATTCATCCACACAGAACTTCAATACCCAAAAAGGATTTGGAAAAGATGTCATTGCTGCTGTAGGATTGAAAGATATTTGCCCTGTTTGATTATTTATAGTCACAGGAACAGGGAATGGGTTTGTGTTACTATATCCACCCGTATAGACAATAGGTTGATTTGCATTTGTTAAAGGCATTCCAAAATAGAAATCTAATGAATCACCATCCGGTTCAACTACTCCCGGGTTAAAATTAACCGGTGAACCTGCACAATAATACGGAATTGGATCTGCTGTAAATACCGGTAAATTATTACATGGGGTGATATTCGT
>NZ_JAVLBN010000049.1:0-14659 GCF_031581065.1 Salibacter sp. | reverse complement strand
CAAATAAAGATTGAAACAGCTGTCTTTTTATAATCACTTTTAAGATGTTCCTTTTGCTCGTGAATCGGTTTTGAAGAAGAAATTTGAAGAAATGAAATATCTAATCCACCCTTTGTAATAGCAACTCCAACCATGAGAGCCATCTGTCCAAGAGCAAATAATCCAAAGACTTCTGGTCCATAGATTTGAGCAACGGCTATATTAAATACATAAGTCAGGCCCATTCCAATAAGCCTCACAACAAGAGTTGAAAAACTCTTACTTAATATTCCGGATTTTTGAACTGTGTCTTTAGCCTCTTTAGACAATATCTTGAGTTATTGGGATTTCCTAACCACACCATCCTCGAGCAAATACTCTTGGTCACTTTCTGGACATTTGGCAATACCCTTCTCATCAAAGTGAAGTCGGTGACCGTATTCACTCATCCAGCCGATTTGTTTTGCCGGGTTCCCTACCAAAAGGGCATAATCAGGGACTGTTTTCGTCACTACTGCTCCTGCTCCAATGAAAGCAAACTTGCCAATATCGTGACCACAAACGATCGTTGCATTAGCACCAATACTGGCTCCACGCTTAACAGTTGTTTTTTCGTATTGGCCTCTGCGCACCACATTGCTCCTGGGGTTTGTGATATTGGTAAACACACAACTGGGACCGAGAAAAACATCATCTTCACAGTTGACCCCAGTGTAAATGGATACATTATTTTGAACTTTTACATTATTCCCCAAATGCACATCGGGCGATACAACAACGTTTTGGCCAATATTGCATTTCTCACCCAAAACACAATCTTTCATAATATGCGAAAAGTGCCAAATTTTAGTTCCGGCACCTATTTCACAACCTTCGTCAATTACAGCCGTTTCGTGCGCAAAATATTTTTGGTCAGATCCCATTACTTGGCAATATTAATCGCTCTGGTTTCGCGAATTACTGTGACCCGTACCTGTCCGGGATACGTCATTTCATCTTCAATCTTTTGTGAAATGTTCATTGAAATTTCACCGGCTATTGTGTCGTTTACTTTTTCGCTTTCAACCATTACACGCAACTCACGACCTGCCTGAATTGCATAAGCTTTAATAACTCCATCAAAACTCATGGCAAGATTCTCAAGGTCTTTCAATCGCTGAATGTAAGACTCTACAACTTCACGTCTAGCACCTGGTCGTGCACCTGATATAGCATCACAAACCTGAACGATTGGTGAAAGCAATGACGTCATTTCAATTTCATCGTGGTGTGCTCCAATCGCGTTGCATACCTCAGCGTTTTCGCCAAATTTCTCAGCCATTTTCATACCCAGGATTGCGTGAGGCATTTCCGGCTCGTCCTCAGGCACTTTTCCAATATCGTGTAACAGTCCGGCACGTTTAGCGTGTTTAGGATTAATTCCCAATTCGCTCGCCATTGTTGAACAGAGGTTTGCTACTTCACGAGAGTGCTGCAACAGGTTCTGACCGTAAGAAGAACGATACTTCATGCGGCCAACCATTTTGATGAGCTCAGGGTGCATGTTGTGAATACCGAGATCAATGCAGGTGCGCTTACCTGTATCAACAATCTCTTCCTCAATACGTTTTTGCGTTTTGCGAACAACCTCTTCAATTCTGGCCGGGTGAATACGACCATCGGTAACCAGTTGGTGAAGTGATAATCGAGCAACCTCTCTTCGAACAGGATCAAAGCAGGAAAGTATAATAGCTTCAGGTGTATCATCAACGATGATTTCAACTCCGGTTGCACTTTCAAGCGCCCTTATGTTTCTACCTTCACGACCTATGATTCGGCCCTTGATGTCGTCACTCTCGATGTTAAATACTGATACCGAGTTTTCAACGGCATGCTCAGTAGCAACACGTTGAATACTTTGAATGACTATCTTTTTAGCTTCATTATTCGCATTGATTTTTGCTTCGTCAACGATTTCCTGAATCATTTGCATTGACTTGGAGCGGGCATCATCAACGAGTTCTTTTTTGAGTTCTTCGAGCGCTTCATCAGCACTGATTTCACTCATTTCTTCGAGTTGAGAAACACGTTTTGAATGAAGTTTATCGAGTTCAGATTGTTTGTTTTGAACTATTTCAAGTTGCTTGTCGAGATTTCCTCTTTTAGCGTTGATATCGCGTTCTTTCTTGTTAACATCCTGTAACTTTTGATTGAGGGTTTTCTCTTTTTGCTTGGCTCGATTCTCACTCTGCTGTATTTTATTGTTGCGTTCGCTAATGACCTTTTCGTGCTCTTCTTTCAGCTGAAGAAATTTCTCCTTAGCCTTTATGAGCTTTCGCTCTTTGAGCATCTCGCCTTCTTTCTCAGCTTCTTTTAGAATTGAGGCAGATTTGCGCTCAGTTGATTTTTTGAGTAAGAGATAAATAATACCACTGCCAATAATCAATCCGGCTGCGGCTCCTACTAAAACACTTACTATTTCCATAGTTTTTAAACGGTTTTAAAAACCCGTACAAGCCCATATAGTTTGAGTAAAACTCAGAAAAGTTAAAGTTTAGGGCTGCCTAACTTCGCAACCGTCCAGTGTCTCCTCAAAGAGGAAATCCCCTCGGCATAAGCCGGGGTAAACAGGCCTGGTTTTGTAAGTCGAGAGCTACACCCTTAACGATTTAGATGTTAGTTTTACCAAACTTGGTTGAACTTGCACGGGATGGTTTTAGGGGACAAGTCCCCATTACTTTTTGTTATCCAAATAGGAGTCGAGCTGTGCACGCACGTCATTGAGTTGAGAGGATACATCTTCATCTATCACAGCGCCTCGCGTTTCGTTACTCAAAGCTCTGTCAGCATAATATAGTGCTGTCATAGCCAGTAAATCCTGTTTATCGCGAACCGCATAATTGCTTTCCAGCTCCTTCATATTGTCGTTCACCTTCTTCGCTGCCCTTCTAATCTGCTCCTCTTCGTCTCTCTTTATGGTTAACGGGTAAACCCGGTTTCCAATTGTTACTTTTATCGAAAGCGTGTCGTCCATTATTCACTTTCGTATTTAGTCATTTAACAGTGCAATGCATTTGTCAACTTCCCGTACCAGTTCGTTAACCTTTTTCCTCAAGTCATCGCGATCCTCAGCGTTTCCGGCTATTTTTTCGCCCATTCTCAACGCTTCATATCGCTTATTCAAGGTAGCTAACTCACTTTCTTTACGTTCCAATTGCTCTTTTAGTCTTTCATTCTCAAGTTGCAATTGATTTGCTTTTTCATCAGCTTCGGCATTCAATTTGATCAACCGGTTTACGCTGTGCGCAATATATTTTACCGAATCGTTTAAATTGTTTTCCATAAGCCGATTTCAAAAGGCTAATAGCAAAAGTAGTTTAGCTTTTTGTTAAAACAAATTTTTACAATTACTAATGTGACCACTGTTTAAAAACATTTGTCAAATTCGGATAGCTTTGCAGCCCAACAATTTTAATATATGCGTAAACTGATTCTTCTCACTGTGCTGTTTATGAGTCTTTCAGGTTTCGGTCAGAACCGTGCTGACTTCCCTGTAGACTACTTCGATGCTCCGCTCGATATTCCGCTTTACCTCGCGGGAAACTTTGGAGAAATTCGCTCCAATCACTTTCATGCCGGCATCGATCTCAAAACTCAGCAAATTGAGGGTCTGAATGTGAAAGCGGCTGCCAAAGGATACGTTTCCCGCATCAAAGTTTCGCTTTACGGATACGGAAAAGCTATTTACATAGCGCACCCTAATGGTTACACTACAGTTTATGCTCACTTGAAAAGCTTCAATGAAGAAATTGAAAAATACATCAGGGAAAGACAGTACAACCAAAAATCTTTTGAGGTTGATGCGTATCCGAAACCCGGTGAACTGAAAATTGACAGAGGTGAAGTAATTGCATTATCTGGTAATACCGGTGGCTCTGGCGGACCTCACCTCCACTTTGAAATTAGAAAAACAGATAATCAGGTTCCGGTTAATCCGCTGCTTTTCAATTTTGGTATAAAGGATAATATTCACCCGATTATCAAAACAGTTTCTATTTATCCTTTAAACGATACCAGTTTGGTGAATGGTAAAACTGAACCTCTTCACATAGCTGTTAGAGGAAGGAATGGAAAATATCACTTGCCCGGGCCGCTCAATCTCACAGCCCGTGGAGTTATTGGCTTTGGTGTTGAAACGATTGACAAAACAAACGGATCTCACAATAGATGTGGGGCTTACTCTGTTTCGCTTATAGCTGACAGCGACACTATTTACAACCACAAAATGACAGCAATTCCTTTTGCTTTGAGTAGGTATATCAATTGTCATATTGACTACGAGCAAACTCACAAAAACAGAAGGCGTGTACAAAAGAGTTATATCGAGCCCAACAACAAATTGTCGATCTACAATGATGTAAAAATAAATGGGAAAGTTTTCTTCTCTGAATATGATCACGAACTCACTTACACAGTTGATGATGCTTATGGAAATAACTCCCAAATCCAGTTTTCAGTGAAGGTTGACACTTCAAGTCCGTCAGTAAAGAAGAAGCACAAAGGACTTGAGTTCCTTTATTATGAAGACAACATTTATGAAAGTGAAAATGCTAAAATTGAAATTCCGGCTTATTCACTTTACAAAAACCTCTATTTCCAGCACAAAGCTGAGGAATCGAGAAATGGAATGTACACAGCTATTCACCACATTGCTGATCTCTACACTCCGCTTCACGATTACATTGATGTTTATTTAAAAACGGAAGACTTCCCAACTGAAAAAGGAAATAAACTGTACGCGGTATCACTCGATGAAAACTACGAAGTGATTAGTCCGGAAGGTGGTGGTTTGACATCAGGAAGTTGGTTCCACTTTAAAACGAGAAGCTTAGGCCCTTACACTGTAATGTTGGACGAGGAAATGCCCGGCATCGTCAACCTCTCCGGCTCTGACCGAAAAATCGGGAAAAATGAAACCATCAAATTCAAAATTGAGGACGAAGGTTCAGGAATCAATACATTTAATGGGTATGTTGACGGAGAATGGATTTTGATGGAATATGACCGCAAAACAAATGAATTTTGGTTGCAGGCTGATGACGAAAAAATCACACCGGGAAAACACGAACTAAAAGTGATCGTTACTGATAAAGTAGGGAACCGGAATTCATTGAAAACAAGTTTTACATTTATTCCTTAAAGTAAGTTTATTTATTTTCGCTCAATATGATGAAAAAATCAATTTCAATACTTAGTTTACTCACGATATTACTCGCATTTGGAACTCTTGAATCAAAAGCTCAAGACGAAAACCTACTGCAGTTTTCAGGAGTAATTTTAGATGCCGATTCGCTCAATCCGCTACCTTTTTCCACTGTGATCATCAAAAATACGCATCGCGGTACAACATCTGATTATTATGGTTTTTTCTCTTTTGTAGCTGAGCCGGGTGACACCATCAGGTTTTCTAATGTTGGGTACAGATCAGAGTTGTACGTTATTCCAGATACTCTCCAAACCTCACGCTATTCAATGATTCAACTACTCAATAAGGATACGGTAGAACTAAAAGAAGTAACAGTTTATCCATGGCCAACTAAAGAGCAGTTCAAAGAAGCATTTTTGTCGCTAAACACGCCAGAAGATGATTACCAACGTGCAATGCGAAACCTCCGCCAGGCTGCTATGAGAGATAAAATTATGAACATGCCTATGGCTGATGGAAGTGCTAACTTTAAGTACGCTATGCAAAACCGAAACAGCCAAATATACAGTGCCGGGCAGTTCCCTTCTTACACCATTTTCAATCCGCTCGCATGGGCTAAATTCATTAGCGCATGGAAGAACGGAGATTTTAAACAAGAATAAAGTTTCTTTACATACTAAAGATTTTGATTTCCAGTTGTTGAAAATGTAGATGCAACTCCTACATTTGAAAGCTTCAAATTAAGTCTTGAAAAACATTGGAAAACTCATAGCACTACTGTTCCTCGTCACTATTTGTGGAACAACAGCCCTGTCGCAATCTGCAACGGTCACCGGAACTGTATCAGACGAAGGCTTTAGGCCACTCGTGGGCGCTAATGTTTTTCTACAGTCAGAACCGAATAAAGGAACATCCACAAAGCGAGACGGGTCGTTTTCCATCTCAGTAAAACCCAACATTGAGCAAACAGTGGTTATCACCTACCTGGGTTATGACACACTTTACAAAACGTTCAACCTCAATCCGGGAGAAACAAAAAATATTGATATTCAATTAACCTTTGGTAGTAGAAGTTTCAAGCAAGTGATCGTTGAAGATGAACGAACGCGCACATCAACCATGAGCCGTATTGACCCCAAATCAATCGATCAACTACCAATGCCCAATGCGAGCATCGAAAAAACACTTCTTTTCCAGGGAATGGGAGTTTCGAGCAGTAATGAGCTCAGCTCCCAGTACAGCGTTCGCGGTGGTAGCTTCGATGAAAACCTCATCTATGTTAACGATGTTGAAGTTTATCGGCCGTTTTTGGTCAGATCCGGACAACAAGAAGGTTTGAGCTTTATCAACCCAAAACTGGTGCGTTCAGTAGAGTTTTCTTCAGGCGGATTTGAAGCGCAATACGGTGACAAGATGTCGAGCGTGCTCGATGTTCATTACAAAAAACCAAAGAAAAAACTGGCCGGATCAGCTGAAGGAAGTCTGCTCGGTGGTAATATTCACCTCGAAAATGCCAGCGATAATTACCGATTCACTCAGCTCCACGGATTTCGCTACAGAACCAATCAATACGTACTCAACAGCCTCGACACTGAAGGAAGCTATAAACCATCTTTTACAGATTATCAGGGGTATTTCACTTACGATCTCACTGATGACCTGGAACTGGGCCTATTACTCAACTATGCCAAAAACGAATACAACTTCATCCCTCAGGATAGAGAAACAGACTTTGGCACCATCAATGAAGCACTTAGGCTTAAGGTTTTCTTTGATGGACAGGAAATCAACGAATATGAAACCGGTGTGGGAGCCTTAACGGCTACCTGGCAGCCAACAAACAAGCTGCGGTTAAAATTTATCACCTCAGCATATCGCACACTTCAACAAGAAAACTTTGATGTTGAGGGCGCTTACAGACTCGATGAACTCAACCGTGATTTAGGATCTGACAATTTTGGCGAAGTAGCATTTAGCCGCGGAACCGGAGGCTACATCAATCACGCTCGCAACTACTTGTTGGGAAATGTATTTGCAGCAGCTCACAAAGGAACTTATTACGGTGATAAATACACCGTGCGCTGGGGATTAAGAGGTAAACACGAACGTATTGAAGATGAATTCAACGAATGGCGCTACGTTGATAGCTCTGGCTATTCACTACCCAATGCTGCTCCATTTACATCAAGAGAAGACATTAATCTCTACGAAGTAATCAGAGCCAGAAACAACATCAACTCATCTCGATTGATGGGATATGGCCAGCTTTCAAGGGCTCTGACCGTTGACTCAAATGAATTTTCATTTAATGTTGGAGGTCGTTTTCACTACTGGGATTTCAATGATGAACTCGTGGGCGGACCAAGAGCTCTTTTTACCTGGAAGCCAAACTGGGAAAAAGACATTCTCTTCAAAGCAGCATCGGGCTTTTACTACCAACCTCCCTTCTATCGCGAAATGCGTGACTTAAATGGAGATATCAATTACGACATTGAAGCTCAACGCGCCATTCATTATCTCGTGGGAATGGATTATGTATTTGAAATGTGGGATAGGCCATTCAAGTTTGCAACAGAGGCCTATTATAAACAGCTCGATAATTTGATTCCGTACGAAATCGACAATGTGAGATTGCGCTACTATGCTGAGAATAACGCAAAAGGATATGCTACCGGAATAGATTTCAAAATTAACGGAGAGTTTGTGAAAGGTGTGCAGTCATGGGCCAGCCTTTCTATTATGTCAACAAAAGAAGACATCAAAAACGATTTCTATTACGAGTATTATGACGATGAAGGAAATCGCACATATCAGGGGAATCAATTTAGACCAATTACAGATAGCGTGAGAAAAGAGCCCGGCTACATTCCGCGACCAACCGATCAACGCGTTAATTTCTCACTTTTCTTCCAGGATTATTTCCCTGGTGATCCAACGATTAAAATGAATTTAAACATAGTATTCGGAACCGGATTACCGTTTGGCCCTCCATCCTATGATCGCTACCAGGATACTTTGAGGATTCCACCATATCGCAGGGTTGATGTTGGTTTTTCAAAGCAACTACTACGTGATGAGAAAAGCGAACGAAAAGGCCTGGGTCTAAAAGGACCATTTAAGCACCTACACAGCGTTTGGTTGAGTGCAGAGGTGTTTAATATGCTGGCTATCAACAACACAATTTCCTATTTGTGGGTTCGGGATATTTCAAACCGCCAATACGGTATTCCAAATTATTTAACCGGCAGACAGCTGAATGTTCGATTAATCGTTAACTTTTAGCCCAATTTTTAAAAAATGAGAACATTCATAATTGCCATATTAATCACTTTAACAGCATGGACTTGTCAAAAAGACCCTGATCCGCAACTTATTGGTAATAAAGACATCACAACACTCAGTGATGTTGTCAGTGACTCCGAAACTACAATAATCGATAGTTTTTACTGCTACTCAACCTCAGACTCATCAAAACTCAGGAACGACAAACTGCCCATTTCTTTCAAAGGCTTTTTGCCGACTCAAAAAATTGAAAAAATTGAGATCTACGCATCTAACCACTTCTCAGCACCATTAAAAGAAAACTTCACAACTTACCAGAGAATTGGAGAAACCAGGGCAGTTGATGATATTTTAAACTATGAGTTACCATCTGAATATGGGAATAACTATTTGATAGCTTTGGGTTACTCAGGTGATACACTTTATCGGTCAGAGCCGATTCCATCGACTTTTCTCAGCGATCAAACAAACTACACCAAACAGGTTTACTGGGAAAGAGATGAAATCAACCGAATACGGTTCATCACGAATTTTGAAACTAATACAGTCAGATCCACGATCGTTGAAATCTCTGCTCCCAACAATGGAAATGTCATCACACTTCACACTTCACAGACTGAATTCTCTTTGATCGATCAGTTTGAATTTGATTTTTCTTCTAAACCTGAAATTGAAAATCCAACTTTGGAACCAGGAAAATACGATGTTAAGCTATACTTTTTAGACCCCGATAATCGAGCTGTTTTCAAGCAAGTCTTCAACCAACTTGTTATTCAATGATTACCTAAAAGATTTTTTGTGACTTCTCTCAACCTTGTCAATAAAACAAAAAAGCCGGATCTGATATTCAGATTCGGCTTTTTTCTAATAATCGAAAAACAAACTATTCTTTTATTCCTTAACTACTGCATCGATCACTTCTTTACCGAGGTATTTATTGAGTATTGATCTGTACTCTTCACTTGCAGTAAACCCAAAACCTTCAGTAAAGAATTTGTTGAACGGCTCACTCCAGTCGCTGTTTTTAGGAAGCATAAACCCATACTCCTCTTTGTCAACAGTTGCAATGCGGTGCAATTTTAAGTTCCCGTTATTTTGCTTTACAAAATTCCAAAAAGTTAACAAGTCAACCATCGCGTAGTAATCGTTTGTCAAATTCAATAAAGGCAGCATCTCATCAGGTTGATTGACGTATTTGACAATCATTTCTTTATTGTGTAGTCTTTTCACTTCCATCAACTCTTTTTCGTGAGTAGTCCCTCTGATAACCAAAGCTGTTTTATCACCAAAAACGTTTTCAAAATCGCTAAAAGAACGAAGTGTTGGCACATCGATTCGCGAAATTAATACTGAAGAGTTTTTAAGGTAAGTTGGGGTGAAATCTACCTCCAGTGCTCTTTCTTTGTTGATAGTCGTAAATGCTGCTCCAACTACATTTTTAGATGCTTTAACATCTTCGTAAAGTTTGATAAACTGGTTGTAACGAACAAACTCAACATGGAGATCGACATCCTCTCTGTTCTCAACCCATTTCTCAAATGATTTTAAAATATCAACTTCAATGCCTACCAGTTCTCCATTTTCAAAGTATGCGAATGGAAACTCTTCCTGGATAAAGACCTTTAATGTGCCCTCTCCATTTTCCTGAACATTTGACCAACTGGTTTGTGTGAAACCGCTAAAAGCCGCGATAATAAAGGCTGCAAATACAACAACTCGTTTCATAAAAGGGTTCTTTTTATTAAATTAATTTTCAGTGTTTTAGAAATTCGCTGCAAAAGTACAACCTTTTTACATACCCACAAACAAAAAGACCTCTGCACACATTAAAAAATTGTTATGCAGAGGTCAATTTACCGTATATTATTTCAGCTCGCCTACTTTTTAGGCGTACGTTTTATTGTATCTAGCGTGAAATCCCAAAACTTTTGAACTGAAGAAATACTAACGCGCTCATCAGGAGAGTGAGCACCGCGAATTGTTGGTCCAAAAGAAATCATATCCATCTCAGGATAGTGGTTGCCTAAAATTCCGCATTCGAGACCTGCGTGGCAGGCCATAACGTTCGGTTCTGACTGAAATTTCTCGCGATAGAGGTCAGCCATCACTTTAACAATTTCAGAATCAGGGTTCGGTTGCCATCCTGGATAATCGCCTGTATGCTCAACCTTAGCACCTATCAACTCAAATACTGAACGTATGCTTGCTGCGAGATCATCTTTTTGAGAATCGACACTGCTTCTTTGTAGCGACAGAATTTCTACTTTGCCTGCTTTTATAGAAACGCGCGCGAGATTACTAGATGTTTCAACCATGTCCATTGTAGTGCTTCGCTTGTAAACGCCATTGGGCATCGCGTAAATTGCTCTTAGCAGTTTCATTTGCTCGCCTTCATTCATCACCTTTTGTGGAACGTTGATTGGCTCAGCTTCTATTTTGAAATTTGGTTCTACAGCTCCAAACTCCATTTGGTTGAGCGCTTCAAATTCTTTGACAAGTTTTTTGAATTCTGCTTCATTATTTACTGCTACCTCAGCAACAGATTCGCGCGGAATTGCATTGCGCAATCCGCCACCATCTACTGAAGATAGGCGCAAGCCTACTTCATTTGAAGCATTGTAAAGCAAGCGATTCATAATTTTATTGGCATTCCCGCGCTCGGTGTCAATATCCATTCCGCTGTGACCACCTTGTAAGCCTTTTACGGTAAGCTTAAACCCGGCCATTTCATTAGGAGTTTCCTCTTCAGTGTAATCCCAAAAAATGCTTGTATCAACACCTCCGGCACAACCAATGGTAATTTCATCATCTTCTTCAGTGTCCATGTTGAGCATGATATCACCTTTGAGGTAATTAGGTTGCAAGTGCTTGGCACCTGTCATTCCTGTTTCTTCATCAACTGTAAAGAGCGCCTCTAAAGCAGGGTGCTCTATATCGTCAGAACTCAAGAGTGCCATTGCAGCAGCAACACCTAAGCCATTATCAGCTCCAAGCGTTGTTCCTTTGGCTTTTACCCAGTCACCATCGATGTACATGTCTATACCCTGCTTATCAAAATCGAAGTCTGTGTCGTTGTTCTTTTGATGAACCATATCAACATGCCCCTGTAGCGTGAGCATGGCTCGATCTTCCATACCTTTTGTTGCTGGCTTGCGAATGATAACATTCCCAATTTCGTCTTGAATAGTTTCCAGCCCAAGATCTTCACCAAATTTTTTCATAAACTCAATTACACGTTCCTCCTTTTTTGATGGTCTTGGAACAGCATTGAGATCAACAAAATGAGACCACACTGATTGTGGCACTAACTTTTTAATTTCTTCATTCATAAATTGAAAGTTTTTGCAAATAAAAAAACGCCTCTTAAAATAAAGAGACGTTTTCAAAAATAGTTTAAAGCTTATTACTTGGTAAATGGCTTTTTAAAGCTCGAACCAACAAACAGCGCTGTATCGTTTTGGAGTATTCTCGATAAGTCGCGCTTGAGTATTTTGACATGTCTTTGAGAGATGAACGAAAATGGAATTGTTATCTCATCAATATTACCGTTTGGCTTTTCGTAATTGAGGATCAATTTAGATCCGTACCAGCGATCTACAATATCGTAATCGCAAACTCTATATTTCCAATAACCCTGAATATGCCCTTTACGTGGACGTTTGGTGTTACTGAATAAACGAGAACGCTCAATTTCAATAAAATCATCCCGTGAATCGTATTTCACAAAAAATTCTTTCGTGAGAACGAGTAAGGCTCCAACAAAAAACAAACCAGCAACAGCAGCATGAATTGGCCAGGCCATGAAAATATAGTCAGTAAAAATGATCAATACGTTGGCCAACCCAAGTATTGAGAGGATGAAAAAAAGAGTTTTCAAAAAAGATTTGGAATAGAAGTTTGTAATTTTCATTGAAGCTGTAATATTGAATTAGAAAAATTGCTACTATTAATACGCAGTATTATATTTTTTGTTGCTTGCCCAAATATATCAATTTAAAAAACACCGCGCCAGTTTTAATTATAGATTCACATAATCTTAATATGGTTGCTCCAAAATAAAAAAATCATGAATGATGCACCTCTTGCAGAAAGACTGAGACCTAAAAAGTTAAATGATATTATCGGTCAGAGCCATTTAGTGGGCGACAACGGCACCATAGCTCGCATGTTGAAAGCAGGCCAAATTGCGTCAATGATCTTTTGGGGTCCGCCCGGTGTTGGTAAAACAACGCTTGCTGAAGTCATTTCAAAAGAACTCAAACGCCCATTTTACACATTGAGCGCCATCAGCTCAGGTGTTAAAGATGTTCGCGAGGTGATCAGTAAAGCAAAAGACACGGGATTATTTGGGAAAGGCAGGCCCATTTTATTCATCGATGAGATTCACCGATTTTCAAAATCGCAACAGGATTCACTATTAGGTGCAGTAGAACGCGGAACTATTACATTAGTTGGTGCCACAACGGAAAACCCTTCATTTGAGGTCATTCCAGCACTTTTATCTCGTTGCCAGGTTTACACGCTTGAACACCTGAGCAAAGAAGACCTCATTAAGCTGGTTGACGATGCGTTGGCTAAAGATTCGGTTCTGACCGAAAAAGACATTACAATAAAATCTTACGATGCCCTGCTTCGCTTTTCGGGAGGTGATGCGCGCAAATTGCTCAACACACTGGAGCTTGTTATCATGAATGCTCCTGAAGGTAAAATTGAAATTACCGACAAATTTGTGGAGAGTATTATCCATCAAAACCTGCCGATTTACGACAAGACTGGCGAGATGCACTACGATGTTGTATCGGCATTTATAAAAAGTATTCGCGGGTCAGATCCCAATGCGGCAGTTTACTACCTGGCCAGAATGATTGAAGGTGGTGAAGATCCTAAATTCATAGCGCGCAGATTGCTCATTCACGCCAGTGAGGATATTGGAAATGCAAATCCAACGGCTCTGATTATGGCAAACAACTGTTTCCAGGCTGTTCAAACGATCGGATATCCTGAATGTGAAATTATTTTGTCTCAGGTTGTGACTTATATGGCTTCATCTGCAAAAAGTAACGCTTCTTACAAAGCGATAAAAGACGCTCGCAAGCTAGTGAAAGAAACGGGAAGCCTCCCTATTCCAATGCATCTCCGTAACGCACCAACTAAGCTGATGAAAGAACTCGACTATGGAAAGGGTTACAAATATGCTCACGATTATCCCGGTAATTTTGTTGATCAGGAGTTTATGCCTGATGATTTGAAGAACCACAAGTTCTACGAACCGGGAAATAATGCCCGGGAAAATCAACTGAGGCAGTCTCTACGTGAAAAGTGGAAAAAGAAATACGGGTATTGATAGCTTTCAATATAAAAACCCAAATAGCCAAAGCGGTATTTTATTCCCCACTCCTATTTCCATATCGTCTGCTGCAATAAAAGAATTGGGAATTTGTTTGATTTGTTTACCTGTTTTATTCGATCCTCCTACTTCTATAACAATTTTATCATTTACGATAAAATCACCTTTGGGAGGCTGTGAAACCTCATGTCCAGAATTTTTTAACTGATTGAGGATAAATGATTCCCTCACAGTTCCCCAATTTGCTGATTCAATATCTAAAGCAAAATGTAAGTTAGGGTTCTCGAGAAATACTTTATCAGGTTTTTGGAGTGTACTAATGCTTTTACCCACTTTCGTAATGGTATTGATAATCCCTGCTTGCTCCAAATAATTTATATACTTAACTAATGTAGAACGGTATAATCCTGTTTTACTTGCTAGTTTAGAAATATTAGGTTTAAACGGAACATTTGTAGCTAAAATGTAGAGCAGTTGTTTCATTTTCTTTCTGTGCTGCGCATCGACTCCTTTTTCGAAAGCGAGGTCTGAATCAATAATAGCGTTGATAACCTGATTGATTTTGATTAAATAAGTCGATTCAGACTCCATAAAAAATGGGTAATACCCTTTTTGCAAATATTTTTTAAACTGCTCAATTGGCTTAAAATCCTTTATTAATTCATAAGCTAATTCTTCATGATCAGTCAATATTTGATTTAACGATACGTGGCTATAGTTTCCCAATCCTTTAAAGTGAAGATACTCTCTAAATGAAAGTCCATAACTTTTGTACTGAACGGCTCTTCTGCTCAAGTCCCCGTCCTGCCTGTAAATATCTATGATAGATGATCCGCTGTAAACTATTTTCAATTCTTTGAATAAAT
>NZ_JAVLBN010000048.1:0-14824 GCF_031581065.1 Salibacter sp. | reverse complement strand
GATAACAGGTCCTATAAACTTGAACCTTCCTGATTCAATCGAATAGAGCATTAACTATATAAATTACTGAAAATCTTCATCTTTTACTTGATGAGGCTTTTTTCGTGTCCTTTTACAGCCTGTTTTCTTTCCCAACTGTGAAAAGCTAAGTTAAAGAACAACCGACCAACGGGAGTTCATGAGTTCCTGCATTTTTTATATCTCACGAATAATTTACTCATTTAATATCTATTGTTGAAGGTATTCGTGAGCTCGCACTTGCGTGCTCGGTTGAAAGATATTCACAACATGTTTTTTTAATAGCGGGAATTGTAGCCGTGCTTTGCAAATCAAAGTAAAAGAACCAATTTACTCATTTAATATTTTTTGTTGAAGGTATTCGTGAGCTCGCACTTGCGTGCTCGGTTGAAAGCAATTCATAGTTAAATCTGTAATTATCCCTCAATACAAACACTGAGCAACAAAATAAAGTTTTAATATCTTACTTGAAAGTCATAAACATTTTGAAATTGAATCCAATATATTTATTTTGGTCAAAATATATATGACATAAAAAGTAAACTTATTCCATATTTAACAATGAAATAGGTTGACCTTTTGTTAGCTTACAAGCATTTTAAGTAAGTTTAAAAAACAAAATAACGTAATGGCACAGACAAGAGAACCTCAATTATTGAAGTTTGCAGTTTGTAACTATTACGACCAATGAAAAATAAAAGTGGAGTCCAGCGACCACTATGATAAACGGGGCGAAACTGAAAAGCCTTATGAGTAGTAAATTTAAAACTTAAGTTTTATGGAAGAAGTATTAATTGTTATTTATGTGGTTATCACTGTTTTACTAATCGTATCTCAATGGAGAATTTATTCGAAAGCTAATAAGCCTGGATGGGCTTGCCTAATTCCGATTTATAACATTATTGTTCTTTTAGAAATTATTGGAAAACCCTGGTGGTGGCTATTATTACTTTTAATTCCAATTGTAAATATTGTATTTGCAATATGGATGACTAATCTACTATCTAAAAGTTTTGGCAAAAGTGAAGGCTTTACAATTGGATTATTGTTGTTGCCAATAATATTTTATCCAGTATTGGGGTTAGGTGATGCTAAATATAATGGACCAGCAGGAACAAACTAAAACCAGCTCATGACTGTATCTAAAGGAAATGGCGCACAATTGTAAACGTACGAGTAAGTGCTTCGAAAGCCCCACGTTTATTAGCTGCAAACCGTTGATAAACCAACCTTTTAAAACTCTATTTAAAACAGAATGACATGAAATTAGCACAATTTTTAATCGTTCTCTTTGTCTTTTTATCAATGGGTAGTAGTGCTCAAAATGACACACTAAAAGTGTTGTTTTTGGGGAATAGCTATACAGCGTACAACAACCTGCCTCAATTGGTATCAAGTCTGGCTGATGCTGACGATAAACAACTCATCTACGACAGCTATACTCCCGGAGGCACGTTGCTGTGGAATTTTGCCAATAATGAAAATACTGCACAACAGCTCGATACTACAGCTATGCATAAAATCAAGTCTGAAAACTGGGACTTTGTCATACTTCAAGAACAGAGTCAGGTCCCCACAATCGATCACTACAGGTACAACTTCATGTATCCTTCAGTGATGAAGCTCAAAGATTCAATTTCGCATTATACCCCCTGTGCCAAAATAATGATGTTCATGACCTGGGGCAGGCAAAATGGCGGACAACAATGCTCTCCTGATAATTATTGCAGTCCGGATTTTGTTGATTTTAGCCACATGCAGGATTCTTTAGAAAGTGCTTACCTGGGAGCAGCAGAGGCCATTAATGCATGCGTTGCTCCTGTTGGAATTGCCTGGAAAAACATCATTGAAAACACGAATACAGTTTTACATTCAACTGATCAGAGCCATCCAAATTACAGGGGAAGCTATCTGGCGGCTTGTGTTTTTCATGCCGCTTTGTGGAATTCGAGCCCTGTGGGAAATACCTTTACCGGCAACCTGAATAATACGGAAGCTAATTCTTTACAAACTTCGGCAGACTCAACCGTTTTTGATGCTTTTTCCAAATGGAACCTGGATGCTTATGAGGTAACAGCAGACTTCAATTTTAATGTCTTTCACGATTCAGTAGCTTTTACAAACTTATCGCAAAGTCGATCTCCCGTGAATTATTACTGGGATTTTGGAGATGGTAATATTGATACAGTAAAAACACCAACTCACATCTACACTTCCAATGGTAGCTTCACGGTGAGGTTAATCGCAGATTATTGTTCAAGCCGGGATACTACAGAAAAAACAATCAACATTTCTACAACAAAAAGTGTTGAGCATCACTTCAAAGAAAATTTTGAGATTTTTCCCAATCCGGCAACTTCCAATCTTGTAATTCATAATAATGGAACAAAAAAAGGTACTGTGAAGATCGAGTTGATGAATACACTTGGTCAAATCGTCATCACCCGAAGAGAAACAACAGCACAAAACATCAATATCTCACTAAACGACTTGCCTGCAGGTTTTTATATAGTTAGTATCCGGGATGAGTTTTCTGGTTCAAAAGCGAATTTTAAAATTTTGAAAAAGTAAACACTTAGTTCTTAAGAGCTCCAGCTATTTTCTTTACTCACTGGATATTTTAAAAATATGTGTGTGTGGGTATATTACTGCTAAATCATTTGAGAACTATTTACGAAGGTTGTGACTAACAAGTGTCTTAATTAACTTTTTAAACTTATTCAAATTCAGTGAATTAAAAGTAAGTTTTGGGGTTAACTTTAATGCTTATTGTCCTTTGTTTTATCCGATTTGTCTTTTTTAGACGAGTCAAACTGAACTGAACCATCGTAATCAATTTCTTTTTGTTCATTGGATTTTATATTCTCCTGTTTCTGTTTTTTAGCGCCTGCAATAATATTCCAGGCGGTAAAATACATGTAAGAACCAAAAATGATGGCTCCCACGATATACATTCCGTATTCCATTATTTTTCGTCTTTTCTATTTGTAATTCTGCGTTGCCTAATTGCAATAGCAAAAAGTAATATAGTCCCAGGCCAGTGTGCCGAATACTGCGCTTCTTCTGTTCTACCCATCAAACCAAGTCCAACTGAGTAGAGGAGAGCAAAAAATGCTATGATAACTGGATACCACTTTAAAATAAATTCTTTCATTTTCTTATTTTTTGATTTCCTAAATAAAGATTTATTCCTTTTTGTTTTCTCAAAAGGTAAAGACTTACATAATCTTAAGTCATTTTTAAGCAATTTGTTTAAACAGTGCCTTTTTAAATCTCAATTTAAAATAAGCTTAAATAATCAAAATCAAACATTAATCATCTTAATTGGTGTTTTTAACTCTTATCCAGAAACTTTAACAAACAGACAATGTAACAACCCTCACTTTCATTCCCAATTTTAGTGAGTAAATTCGCTTCAGTTCTTAGGACAAAGCATAGTTTATAAAAAATCTCAACTGAAATAATATGAAAACCCTCGGAATGATAGGCGGAACTTCCTGGTATTCCACCGTAGAGTACTACAGTTCAATCAACAAAAAAGTGGCAGAGGAAATTGGCAGTCAGGGCAATCCGCCATTGATAATTCACAGCCTCAACATCGAGCTCATGCGCGAACAGAATTGGGAAAAAATCAATGCAAAGTACCTGGAGACTTCTCAAAAACTGGAAGAGGCCGGAGCTGAGGCTATTATCATTTGCGCTAACACCCCGCACAATGTTTACAATTACGTGCACGATAAAATTTCGATTCCTATTATGCACATTGCTGATGCTACCGGAAAAAGAGCCCAACAGTTTGGACTTAAAAAATTAGGGCTGCTGGGTAACAAGCCCACTATGACAGGCAGCTTCATTGCAAACAGATTGACAAACAACTTTCAAATAGAAACCATCATTCCTGAAGATCAATTCATCGATCAGGCGCATCATTACGTTTCAAAAGAACTCACGCAAGGCATCTTTTCTGATGAGGCTCTGCATTTTTTCAAAGAGCAAATCCATCAACTTGTTCAAAACGGTGCTGATGGTATTATTTTAGGCTGTACGGAGTTGCCAATTCTTTTCAAGGATCATAAAATGGACGTGCCCCTTTTGGCTACTACAGATTTACACGTCAACATGGCGGTTGATTTTATATTGGATCGATAATTTATTTTCGATCAGAGCCTATACTGTCATTGACTACTCCACTCCTCCAACTCAGCGTGTCTATGGAGCAAACCAGCCATTGCAGCTAACAAAACTTTCCACTTTGCTCTTTGTTGAACAAGTATGACAATTGAAACGCTATTTGCCGGATTTGACCAAAAAATAAATGCTCACAATTCAGTGTTTTTAGCCGGGCCATCACCAAAAGATGGCGATATGCTTAACGGTTGGAGAAGGCAGTTCATCAAAAAGTTTGAGTCAATCGAAGTGCAGCACACCAACTCACTCCAACTCATCATTCCCGAGCCCGAAACAGGATATTGGAATGACGTGATGACTGATCATTACACTGAGAAAGATCAAACGCTGTGGGAACACGAAAAAATGGTGAATAGTAAGGTGATCGCCTTTTGGTTGCCTACATTTTGGACACCCAAAAATGCGGGGAGTTATCCGGCTAACATCGGGCCTTCATCGCGGTTTGAGTTCGGATTCTTTTTGAGCAATGCCATTCGCAATCAAAACAAAAAAATCATTGTGGGTAGTCCGCATAGAGCAGAGTCACTCAACTGGGCCAAAATACTTTGTGAAAAGTACGGCATTCACTGGCACTATCCTGATACTGATGACGCTATCCCCAACTCATTTTTCAACGCCATAATCAATGCGGTAAAAGATTGATATGAGTTACTGTCAAGACAAAATATTAACTTTCAAAATCGATGTAACGGTCAACTTGTGGAATGGAAAAACACTTATAAACAACCTGGAAACAGGATTCCTCATATAGCTAAATACCCATGCCCTAATGAACAATAAAAAGAACTCTCAACCTTTTACAGCCATCACATTTTTTAATCTAAATTCACGAAACAAGATGTGGGCCTTAGCGAAAATGCGCAACGGAGGAAATCAACTCAACGAGCAAAAGGGCAATCTATTCAGTAAATTAATGGGATCTGGGAGAGGTGCAGGCTTTAGTATCATACCAAACTTCAATGTGTACTCCATGCTCACCGTGTTTAAATCTGAACAGCACTTTATCGATTTTACCAACAGCGAGTTTTGGCAAAACTACAATTCGAGAAGTCACGAATCATTCACAGTTATTTTGAGCCCCATTGAAGTAAAAGGAACCTGGAACAACCTACAACCTTTTGGCACAAAAAACGACCCTGTTAATGAATTGAGAGCTGTCATAACAAGAGCATCTATTAAAAAAAGTAAGCTCGTTCAATTTTGGAAACAGGTTCCGGCAACCAGCAAAGCAATTGAAAAAGCGAAAGGAAAACTATTCTCAATAGGAATTGGCGAACTGCCACTCATTGAACAGGCCACTTTTAGCATGTGGGAAAATAGCAAAGCCATTAGAGATTATGCTTACAGGAACAAAGCACACAAAAAAGCTGTTACTGACACACACAAAATCCAATGGTACAGCGAAGAAATGTTTGCCCGATTTAACCCTATAGCCACAATAGGAACCTTCAACGGAAAAAAACCACTCGAAGATTACGGTATTATTTCTTTTGAGGACGTGCCGTCACAAGCTGAACTCCTGTCCTTAACCAGGGTTTGAGTAAAAATAATGGCAATGTAGCCATCATCCCGCGTACATAACTCCAAAAATGAGGCTCCATACTCCCACTCCAGTCGATTTTCCTGCGCTCCATTTTACTCATCCACCAAAGAGAATATGCATCTAAAGTACCGTACTTTTGAGCTTTTTCAACTTCCCAACCACTTTTTTCCAGCATGCTTTTAAGTGTTTTAGCTGTATAAATGGCTGTGTGTCGTGGTGCGTGAAACCCTTCCCAGTCAGAACCGAACAGCTTTCGTGAAATAGAGTCGTAATCGGGTACTTCAATGACCAGTCGGGTATTGGAATGAGAGAGATTGAGAAGGTGTTCCAATGTTTTGCGCGGATGATAGTCGTGCTCCAAATAATGCCACATTGTAATGAGGTCAAAAGGTGTTTCAGAATGGAGATCATTAGGATCTCCCTCGATAAGATTGAGTTTTTCATTGCTCTTTTGATTTTCCTCCCAACCTTCAGACTTAAAATCGATTCCCGTGCAATCGTAACCAACTTTTGACAATTGCTGCAAAAAAGTGGGGTTGCCGCATCCAACATCCAAAACACGTGCTTTAGTTGTATTTAAAAACTTGCGGGCTAACTTCACACGCTTGAGATCAATCTTACGCTGGCTATTTTCCACCATTTTAGCAAATCTACCCCATGCTTTTGCTCCTCTGTAAGGTAAATAATAAGATGGATAGTATGCGCCAAGCTCCTCCTCCACAACCTGTGGGTTGAGATACACGAGATGGCAATCGCTACAACTATTAAAATGAAACCGGGTGCCATCATCCCTCATCATGTGGGTTTTGGTCGTGTAAACAGTTTCACTTTTGCTACTACCACAAAGCAGGCATTTGGTTTGCTGATATTGGTGACTCATACTAAGATCTTCTTTTAACTAAAACAGCGACACATCATATTGTTTAATCAAACATCAAAAGTAACTTAAACCGCCTCCAATCAACACAAAAACACTCAAGTTCAAGCATTTCGCCATTACGTCTTTTACGTAACGGTTTTTACGTAATGGTTAAATTAAGTTGAACTGACTAAATTTTCATTCAAAATCCTATCATTGCAATATGTGTTTCCATTTCAATAGCAGCGTAGCAAAGCAAAAAGAAGAAAACTCAGATTTTGATTTTAGCCAAATTCCAACCTTAAACGATCAACTCTACTTCAATGGGTTTACCTTTCCGCAGAGCATGATTGTGCGCAATTTGGATACTAAACTCGTTGAAATGTTCAACTGGGGGCTCATCCCGCACTGGTCTAAAGACGAAAACATAAGGAAGTACACGCTCAACGCCAGAGTAGAAACAATTCGCAAAAAACCTTCTTTCAGAACCTCAGTCAACAACCGGTGCCTCATTCTGGCAAACTCTTTCTTCGAATGGCAGTGGCTCGACTCAAAAGGAAAGCAAAAACAGAAATATGAAATTGGGTTAGAAGACGGTAAATCATTTTTCCTGGGCGGAATTTGGAGTGAATGGGTTAGCCGGGAAACCGGAGAAATACAAAACACTTTTAGCATCGTCACTACTGCAGCTAATGAGCTGATGAGTGAAATCCACAACACCAAAAAAAGAATGCCCATCGTACTGGATCGCAGCTCGATGGAAAGCTGGTTCAATGATCCCATCGAAAAAACGCAAACGGCTAACGATCAACTCATCGCAAATCCGGTTTAGTTAACTCCTCCACCGAGAGCCCTGTACAATTCGGTTGTGGATTGGAGTCTGGCAGATTCTGTCGTAGTGCGTTGCAACTGAATATTCAACAACGATTCCTGCACATTCAGAACCTCCAAATAATTGGCATAGCCGTTTTTGAGGAGATCCTCAGCATTCTCAAGCGCATTGGTCAAATGCTCTTCCTGTCGTTTTCGTATCTCCAGTTTTCGGTTCTGAATGTCGTAATTTTTCAACGCATTGTTCACTTCCATTCCGGCATTTAATACCGTTTGCTTGAAAGCCATAAAGTTCTGCTCAGCCACAGATTTTGAAACCTGCAATTGGGTGAGCAACTGCCTGCGCATGAAAATGGGCTGCGTAATACCGCCAATCAACGTAGTGAAAAATGAATTAGGGCTGATCCAGTTCGTTGTTTCGAGCGATTGAAATCCGCCTGTAAGCGATAACTGAACACTTGGATACATCGAAGCTCTCGCCACATTAGCCTGTTCAAAACTGCTCCTGTAAACGAGTTCAGCTTCGCGCACATCCGGCCTGTTTGCGAGAATTGATGCAGATTTTCCCACGACAAACTCATCAGGAAATTCTTGCTCGCTCAGTTTACTGCGCTCAATGTACATGGTGTGTTCTCCCATCAAAATGGAAAGAGCATTTTCGAGCGTAAAAATCTGCTGTTCTACATCTGCCAATAGCGCTTTGGCTTCATCAACCTGCGCGGCAGACTGATTGACGGCAAGCTGAGTTGTTTGTCCGGCCTGTTTTAAATCTTTAATCGTTTGTAAGCTTTTGGATCTGACTAATACTGTTTTTTCCAAAATTTGCTTGCGTTGATCTGCCGCCAGTAATTGATAATACGTGTTGGCAAGGTTGCTAATGAGTCTTGTTTGAACCGCTTGCTGAGCTGTGACAGATTGTAAAAACTGCGCCTCAAGCGAACGCTTTTGACTCGCGATTTTCCCCCAAATATCTGCTTCCCACGTCAATGATGCCGATAGATCATACTGGTAGAGGACTTCATTGAAGAACTCTCCAAAACGCGAATTAGGAGAAACCTGCTGTCTCTGCGCTTCAGCTCCAACCTGTAAAGTTGGGAAAAAGCCCATTTTGCTCTGCTTGAAATAAGCATCAGCCGCTTTGATATTCTGAAGCGCAATCTGGTTGTTGTAATTATTCGCCAGCGCACTGTCGATGTGTTTTATCAAAATAGGATCTGAAAAAAACTCCCTCCACTTTACTTCGCCAAGAGCCTCTCCGTCATCTTTTTGCAGACTATCAAGCCTGAACATGAACTGCTTTTCATCTTTCGGTTCCTCGTAATTTTTGGTCACAAAACAGGATTGCATCCCGAAAATCGCAACAATCATTACGGTCAGAACCGAAAGTAAACGCACAACTTTATATCGATCTCTCATTCTCAAACTTTATTTTTTCAATGAAACCTTTTCGTGTAACCACTGGAAGATCACGTAAAATACCGGGATGATGAAAAGTCCCACAATTGTTCCAATCAACATACCTCCGGCAGCTCCGGTACCGATTGAATTGTTTCCGGCTGCTCCCACACCGTTAGCCAGTACCAGGGGAAGTAGCCCAAGGATGAATGCAAACGATGTCATCAATATTGGTCGGAGCCGAACTTTAGCCCCGTCAATTGCCGATTGCGCGAGCGACATTCCCTGTTGCCTGCGTTGCCGCGCAAACTCCACAATCAGAATTGCATTTTTCGCTAACAGTCCGAGCAACATCACGAGTGCAATTTGGAAGTAAATATTGTTTTCCAGGCCTGCAATGTAAGTCGTGAAATACGCTCCGGCCACCCCAACCGGTAATGAGAACAGTACTGAGAAAGGCAACAGGTAACTTTCATACTGTGCAGCGAGGAAAAAGAACACGAACAAAATACTCAACCCGATAATGATCGGTGCCTGTCCCTGGCTTTTGATCTCCTCACGCGTGATTCCACTAAAAGCTACATCAAAGTTAATTGGTAAGCTTTCTGCTACTTCTTCAACAGCTTTAATCGCATCACCCGAACTGTATCCCGGTGCTGATGATCCTTTGATGGAAACCGAGTTGAAAAGATTGAATCGGTTTATCGTTTGCGGACCGTAGATTTTTTTCAGTTCTACAAAAGAGGAGATCGGAGCCATTTCACCGTTTCCGTTTCTCACAAAAACCTGTTTCAGAGCATCTTTATTTGCCCTGTCTTCTGGTAGTGATTGAAGATAAACTTTGTAAGGTTTACCAAACTTGCTGAAGTCTGTCGAGTAAATTCCACCGTAATATCCCTGGAGTGTATTGAGAATATCATCGATGCTCACTCCTGCTCTCTTGGCGAGTGCTGCATCAACACTCAGCTCATATTGCGGGAACTCGGTACTGAATGAGTTTGAAGCAAACGCGATTTCTTCTCGCTCACGTAGCTTCCCGATAAACTCTTCAGCCACATCATTCATCTGCTTCAATTCACCGGCAGATTTATCCAACAGCTCCACCTGGAAACCATCTGATGATCCAAATCCCGGAATACTGGGAGGTGTAAAGAATATTATATCAGCATCTTTTATCTTTTTGCTGCGCTTGAAAAGCTGGCCGGTTATTGCTTCAATGCTCTCTTTTTCATTGTCGCGGTTTTCCCAGTTTTCGAGCAGTATAAATCCCATTCCGTAGCTGCTCCCATTTCCCGAGAAAAAGTTTCTGCCTGCAATTGTGGTTGCGGTGCGCACGCCTTCTATCTGCTCAATTTCATCGTACATCTCCTGCGTAGCTGCAAAAGTGCGATCCATTGAAGTACCCGGAGGCAGTTCCATATTCATGAACACAACACCTCTGTCTTCGCTGGGTACAAAACCTGAAGGCGTTACCGAACTCGACCACCAGATTAATACTCCGGCTAAAACCAAAACCACTGCTGTGATCCATCTGTACTTGAGAAGGTTTTTCACAGCTCTTCCGTATCGTTGAGTTGTTGCTTCAAAGGCAACGTTAAAGCTCGAATAGAAACGCTGGAGCAAATTTCGGTTCTGAGCATTATTGTGATTGGCCTTTAGAAAAATAGCACACAGGGCAGGACTTAACGTAAGCGCATTCAATGCCGAGATGAGAATGGCAATGATGAGCGTAAGCCCGAATTGCTGGTAGAAAACCCCGGCCGGACCCTGAATAAATGTAATGGGAACAAAAACCGCTGCCATCACGAGCGTGATGGAAATTATTGCTCCGCTGATTTCACTCATCGCGCTTTTAGATGCTTCCAGCGCATTTTCAGCTCCGCGCTCCATTTTCGCGTGGACAGCCTCCACCACTACGATGGCATCATCCACCACAATTCCAATCGCCAGGATGAGCGCAAATAAGGTGAGCAGGTTCATTGAAAAGCCGAATAACTGAAGGAAGAAAAATGTTCCTACAATTGAAACGGGAACGGCAATGGCCGGAATTAAAGTTGACCTGAAATCCTGGAGGAAAATGAATACAACTAAAAAGACGAGTAAAAATGCTTCAATAAGTGTTTCTGCTACTTTATCGATAGAAGCATCAAGGAATTTATTGGTGTTGTAGTTGATTTGGTAATCGAGTCCTTCAGGAAAATCTTTCTTGAGCTCATCGAGCTTGTTGAGCACCTTATTGTTGATCTCCTGTGCATTTGAGCCGGGAGTTTGGAAGATCCCAAATGAAATTGATGGATATTCACCGGCACGTGAAACTGATGTGTAAGAGAACGCATCTAATTCAACTTCGGCTACATCTTTTAAGCGCAGGTAACTGCCGTCATTATTTGCTCGAATGATAATATCCTCGTACTGTTTTGCCTCTTTGAGTCGGCCTTTGTACTTGATCACGTACTCGAAACTCTCTCCCGCGTTTTGTCCCAGAGAACCGGGAGCTGCCTCTCTACTCTGTTCCTGAATAGCACGGTTAACATCGGCCGGTGTAAGGTTGTAATTTGCCATTTTGGTGGGATCCAGCCAAATGCGCATCGAGTATTCTTTGCCGCCAAACAGGTTGACTTCTCCTACTCCGTTGATACGTTGCAATTCTGGTACAACATTGATCTTTAGGTAATTTTGAACATAAGTATCGTTGTACTCCTCACTCGTTGAAAACATGGCTGCATACATCAATGCAGAGTTTTGTCTCTTTTGGGTAATCACCCCTGAGCGAATCACCTCACTGGGCAAAACGGCATTTGCGCGCGCCACCCGGTTCTGAACGTTAACAGCCGCAATATCGGGGTCATAGCCCTGCTCAAAAAACACCTGAATCTCAGCAGATCCGTTGTTACTGGCCTTGGAGGTCATGTACATCATTCCCTCCACACCATTGATTTGCTCTTCGATTGGTGAGATCACACTCTCCAGGATCGTCTCGGCATTGGCACCGGGATAATTCGCGCGAACCTGCACTGTTGGCGGGGCAATATCAGGGTATTGTGTTACCGGAAGCGTGTTAATTCCCAACACACCTAATATCACAATAACAATGGATATTACCGTTGAAAGTACAGGTCTCTCGATGAACTTATTGAGCATATTGATTATTTAAAAACTGTTGAAAATGAATTCACAACGCTGTCCATAGGCACAATAACAGGTTTGATTTGAGCGCCTGATCGTACTTTACCAACACCTTTTGCCAAAATGCGATCTCCGGAGTTCAATCCGCGTGAAATAATGAAATACTTTCCTACTTCATCTTGTACTTCAATCGGTCTTGAAAGGAGCGAGTCTCCCCCGTTTATCAGGTAAGTCAGCCTTTTTCCCTGTCGTTCAAATGTGGAAAGAGCCGGAATTGCAATTGCATCTTTGTACTCGCGCGGTAAGCTTATGATTCCGCTGCTTCCATTTCGTAAAATTCTGTTTGGGTTGTCAAAAATCGCGCGGAGTTGAATGGCCCCGGTTTCGGGATCGATGTTTCCCGTTGAAGCGTCAACTCTTCCTTTGAGTTCATAGTCAGATCCATCAGCGAGTTGAAGTGAAACAGCAGGCAACTTCACCAATTTATCAGTAAGCGTTTTACCATCAAGTTTTTTGGTCAGATCCAAAAACTCTCTTTCGTTGAGCGAAAAATATGCGTAAACCCGGCTAATGTTTGCTACTGTAGTCAGAGCCTGAGTTGTTGTGGGACCTACCAAAGAACCTTCACGCATATTGATTTTACCCACAACACCGTTAACGGGGCTGATAATTTTTGCATAGCCTACATTTGCCGTAATGCTCTGGTAATTGCTTTTCGCTTGTTTGAGTTGAGCTTTGGCCGAGTTTAGATCTGCTTTGGCCGTAGCGAGTTGCATCTCACTGATCACTTCTTTTTTCACGAGAGGCTGGAGTTTTTCAACTTCCAGTTGAGCAGCTTCAACTTGTGACTTAGCCGTTTCAATTGCCGATTTAGCTGCATCAGCATCTTGAGATAGAGAAGCCGTTTCCAGTTGAAAAAGCACCTGACCTCGTTTAACAGTTTCGCCTTCATCAACCAGTATATCGTCAACGTAGCCGCTAACTTTGGCTCGGATCTGAATATTTTGAATTCCTTCAATTTTAGTAGGATAATCCTGGTAGCCTGTGTAATCACCGGTAGTGACTTCAATTACAGGATATTCAGGTACTCCTCCCCCTTGCTGCTGCTTTTCGCCTCCGCAAGAAATTAGTGCTACTGATGCAATAGCCGGAATTATGAATCGAATTAGCTTAGTCATTTTCAATTGAGTTATCCTTTAATTTATGCTTGATATTAGTAAGCCCCTCGATCATTGATTGTGCGTACTGGATAAAAAGCTGATTATATTTCAGATCAACCGGGGTTTCAGGGTTGAGCTGTTCAGCTTTGTCCTTTTTGTAATTGTAAACACGTTCGTGAAGAGAGAGTTCCTTTTCCCAGGTAGTTATTTTTCGGTCTATAACGCGATAAACCTGATCATCGGGAACACGGTAATACTTTTTGCGATCTCCACATTTTGTCGTGTACTCTATCAGATTGAGTTGTGAAAGCATTTTGAGATTTGTGGAAATAGAACTCTTACTCGCCTCGAGGTCACGAACCAGTTCCTCGAAGGTAATTCCGGAACCTACCTGTAGGATGAGAGTAGCATAAATGCGAGCAGCGAGTGGCGAGAGCTCTTCCTTTTGTTCAAGGTGAACACCAAAATCTTCTATAAGCCTTTTCTCCTCCTGTTTTTGCACGCTTCAATGATTATTTGAGCAGCAAAACTACGTTTAGTTCGGAAACTACCGAACCAACCAACTGAAGGATTCTTTAATGATTTGTTAAATTGTATTGACATTTAATGTTGATACAACTAACAACTTCATTATTTAGCCCAGTTAATGCCAAACCTAAGATCTAATTGTGCAGAAGGATATATGTTTTCTTGCATTGGAAAGCTTACACCTTCTTCCTTGATGTATTGAATCCCTAAGCCCACACTACCTTCAAAGAAAATGTGTTTAGTGAGGTTCCTTCTCATCCCAAACATCAACAAAGCATTAAATTCATAGCTTTTACCTGAATATAACACTTTATCCTCATGAAAGGGAGTCATTACACCGTTTCTGTGATGATAATTCAGTCTTAGACTTAGAAAGTTGGAAGCATTATTTGCTGTCCACTTATCCTTATTACTTCTCTTTTGAATATTGAAATACCATCGTGGCTCTATGTTTATTCCGGGAGTTAGCGGTAACTTATCAAAGTCTTTTCTAAATGGAAAATAAGTATCACTTGATAGATATATTTCATTGTAAAGCGTCCAGCGATCAGCGAGTGAAAATTCATAAAACCCTGAAAAACCAAAACCAAGTGTTCTCATCCAGCCTGTTTTTAAACCAAATGAATGGTTTTCCACGATGAATGAATTGTCATTTTTGTTTTGATTATAAGCGAGCGGATTTACCTGAGAAAAAGCTGTTAATACGAGAGTTGAGCTTGCAAAAAGGAGCAGTAATTTTTTCATAGCACGAGTTAGTTTTGAGTTTTAACAGTGCTAAAGTAAGTTGTAAACTACTGACATTAAGTCAACAAAAGTTAATCCGTGTTAAGGAAAGTGAAATGGTAATTCCTAATTATAAGACTAAATAAAGTTATCTCTTACCCAACAGGCGATCCGTAAAGATCATAATGTTCTGCATAATCGATTTTGATGTTAGCAAAATCACCAACACGCAAAAAGTTATCTTTTGTTGTAATGAGCACTTCGTTATCCACTTCAGGTGAATCGTATTCAGTTCTACCAACAAAGTGATCTCCTTCTACTTTATCGATCAATACTTTCATCGTTTGCCCTACAAACTTTTGATTGAGGTCGTGAGAGATGCCACTTTGAAGTTCCATAATTGCTTCAGCGCGTTCGTGCTTCACTTCTTCCGGAACATCATCTTCCATTGTG